>NZ_LT965928.1:296944-596944 GCF_900239935.1 Pseudoalteromonas carrageenovora IAM 12662 | reverse complement strand
CGCTAAAAAAGTAAAGCTACTTATATGCGATATTGATGGTGTTTTTTCTGATGGGCGAATTTACCTTGGCAACCAAGGCGAAGAGCTAAAAGCGTTTAACACCAAAGATGGCTTTGGCATAAAAGCATTAATAAATAGTGGCTTTGAAGTAGCCGTTATTACTGGGCGTCACTCTCAAATAGTGCAAACCCGTATGAGCAGTTTAACAGTGCAACATATTTATCAAGGTCAAGAAGACAAGCTAATTGCTTACCAAGAGCTAAAAAACAAGCTCAACCTAAGCGATGACCAAATTGCCTATATTGGCGATGATGGCCCCGATATGCCAGTAATGGAGCAAGTTGGTTTTGCCGTTGCTGTAAGCGATGCTCACCCACTTATTAAACGCTTATCGCACTACGTTACCCAAATGCCAGGTGGTTTTGGGGCAGTAAGAGAGCTTACCGATTTACTCATGCTTGAAAATGGTAAGGCACTTACCACACAAGGCACTAGTTCATGAATGCGGCGCGCATAATACTTAGCATTTTATTCATTAGCTGTATGGTTTGGCTTTGGTACCCTTATTTTACCCAAACAAATACAGCTCCTCAGGCAGAACCTGAAGTGATTGCTAAGCCTGATTACATCGCCATAGAACTTAAGCAAACAGCTTATGATGAACAGGGTAAAATTAGCCACAAAGTAACAGCGGCTAAAATGGAGCTATACCAGCAGCTAGGTTTTACATTTTTTGAAAAGCCTATATTTACTTTATATAACGAAAAGCAAACGTGGCAAATAAACGCTGACGAAGCAACATTATACGAAGACAAACAGTTGATATTAGAAGGTAATGTAGTTGCCAAAAACTTAACCGATAACGCCATGATAGACAAAATCAACGCTGATAATATTCAGGTTGATATAGAACTATTAACAATGCGCTCGGAGCAACCTGTTGTCATCACTGGACCCAATTTAAAAATCACCGGTAAAGGCCTTGAAGCCGACTTAAAAACTGAAGTGATTAAACTAATTAACCATACGCGAACCATATACTATGACCAATAAAATTTCTAAAATACTTATAATTCCAACTCTTCTACTTGCTTTTAATGGCTATGCAGCAGAACAAGAAGCTTCTCCTGCTGCCAATCAAATTTCAATTAGCGCTGACAAACAAGAAGGCCAGTTAAAAGCTAATGTAGGGATTTTTGAAAAAAACGTAGAGATTATTCACGGTAATCGTCGTATTACAGCTGACCGATTAGAAGTACACAAACGCGAAGATTTAGGTGATAACAAGCAATTACTAATAGCAACAGGTAGCCCAGCTTATTTTGAAGAAAAACAAGCTGACGGCACAGTAATGAGCGCCAGTGCAAACGAAGTACGCTACGATGTTGCTAAGCGATTTTTAACGCTAGTTGGCGATGCTGAGGTCGCTCAAGCGGGGCAAAAAATCAATGCAAAAAGTATTACATACGACATGCAACAGCAATTAATTAGCGCCGAAAAAGATGAAAACTCTACCGATCGCGTTCACACTATTTTAGTGCCTGTTGAGCCTAAAAAAGTAAAAAAAAGTGACAAAGGCCAGCCATGAGTACATTAAAAGCAGAGCTATTAGCAAAAAGCTATAAAGGCCGTGAAGTAGTAAAAAATGTTGGTCTAGAAGTCAAAGCTGGCAGTATTGTTGGATTGCTTGGGCCTAACGGCGCAGGTAAAACCACTACATTTTATATGATAGTGGGCCTTGTACCGAGTGATAAAGGCAAAATTTCTATTGATGAGAACGATATTACTCTTTTACCTATGC
This sequence comes from Pseudoalteromonas carrageenovora IAM 12662, assembly GCF_900239935.1. Classification (NCBI taxonomy): domain Bacteria; kingdom Pseudomonadati; phylum Pseudomonadota; class Gammaproteobacteria; order Alteromonadales; family Pseudoalteromonadaceae; genus Pseudoalteromonas; species Pseudoalteromonas carrageenovora. The sequence goes on along the minus strand of NZ_LT965928.1, from coordinate 595,143 downwards.
ATAGTCGTGCTAGATTAGGCATAGGCTACTTACCACAAGAGTCATCAATTTTTAGAAAACTTACCGTTTATCAAAATTTAATGGCTATTTTAGAAACGCGGAAAGAGCTTAACAAAAAAGCAAGAGAAGATACGCTTAACAACTTGTTAGATGAATTTAGTATTCAACATATTCGAGACAGCCAAGGTATGGCTTTATCGGGTGGTGAGCGACGCCGCGTAGAAATTGCACGCGCACTAGCTGCTAATCCTAAATTTATATTGCTCGACGAACCCTTTGCAGGTGTAGACCCTATATCGGTGTTAGATATAAAGAAAATAATAGAACATCTTAAAAATCGTGGGATTGGTGTATTAATTACCGATCATAACGTAAGAGAAACCCTTGATGTTTGTGAAAAAGCCTACATTGTTTCTCATGGAGAGTTAATCGCTTCTGGTACACCAGAGCACGTATTAAATGATAAAACGGTACGCGATGTTTATTTAGGCGAGCAATTTAGGCTGTAACATTTACGCCATGTCTTTAAGCATCTGCTAGTATTAATTATAACAACATAAAAGGATTGTTAGAGATACATGAGGCAATCATTACAGCTGCGCATGGGCCAGCAACTTACAATGACTCCACAACTGCAACAAGCAATTCGTTTGTTGCAACTCAGTACATTGGATCTCCAGCAAGAAATACAAGAAGCGCTTGATAGCAATCCGCTTCTAGAAGTAGATGAACAAGATTACACGGAAGAATCAGCTGGCAAAAACGAGCAAAAAGCAGATAACGATGAATTAACCGTAAGTGCTAATGCCGACGAAAAACCAAGCGAGTACGAGCAAGACAGTGGTGAAGCACTTACTAAAGACACAGTAAGTGACGAAATGGCTATGGATGTAAGCTGGGATGAGTACATGAGCGCAGCTCCTGCTTCATCATCAGGCCCTATGCCAGAAGATGAGTCTATTTACCAAGGTGCTTCAACCGAAACTCTTCACGAATACCTAATGTGGCAATTACAGCTCACGCCGTTTAGCCCTACTGATGAAGCAATTGCAATAGCGATTGTTGAAGCAGTCGATGACTCAGGTATATTAACGCTAAGCTGTGAAGATATTTTAGAAAGCTTTAATCAAGAGAACGACGACGAGGGCGAAGTTGAACTTGATGAAATAGAAGCCGTTTTAAAACGTATTCAGTTGTTTGATCCGGTGGGTATAGCAGCTCGTAGCTTACAAGAGTGTTTGTGTATTCAGCTAAATCAGTTTGATAAAGATACGCCTTTTATCAATGAAACAAAGATGATTTTAACCGATCATATTGATCTATTAGCGGCTCGCGACTATCGTACATTAATGAAGAAAACTAAGCTCAAAGAAGACGAGCTTAAAGAAGTAATGACGTTAATTCACACTCTAAACCCTAAGCCAGCAGATACTATTGTAAGGGAAGAATCAGAGTATGTGATCCCCGATGTATCAGTTAAAAAAATAAAAGGCCGTTGGGTAGTTGAGCTAAACCCAGATAGCATGCCTAAGATACGTGTTAATAGCCAATATGCAGCTATGTCACGAACAGTTAAATCTAGTGGTGATAGTCAATTTATTCGCTCTCATTTACAAGAAGCTAAATGGTTTATAAAGAGCCTAGAGAGTAGAAACGACACACTACTAAAAGTAACTAATTGTATTGTTAAGCAACAACAGGGCTTTTTTGAACACGGTCCAGAAGCCATGAAACCTATGGTTTTAAACGATGTTGCTGAAATGGTAGAGATGCACGAGTCGACTATTTCGCGTGTAACTACTCAAAAGTATATGCACACGCCACGTGGTATATTTGAGCTTAAATACTTTTTCTCAAGCCACGTAAGCACCGAAAATGGTGGTGAGTGTTCATCTACAGCAATACGCGCTTTGATTAAAAAACTGATTGCCGCAGAAAACTCAGCAAAACCATTGAGTGATAGTAAAATTGCGGATATATTGGCTGAGCAAGGAATTAAAGTAGCTAGACGCACAATCGCAAAATACCGCGAATCTCTGGCTATTCCACCGTCTAATCAACGAAAGAGTTTGATATAAGACGCAAAACAAAGAGGAAAACGCTTATGCAACTAAACTTAACTGGTCGTCATGTAGATGTTACTGATTCATTAAGAGACTACGTAAATAATAAATTTGCAAAGCTAGAAAGGCATTCTGATCATATAAACAATGTTCATGTCATTCTCGATGTAGAAAAACTTAACCAAAAAGCTGAAGCTACAATCCATGTAAGTGGTGCAGAGTTATTTGCATCTACCGAACATCAAGACATGTATGCTGCCATAGACTCGTTGATTGACAAGCTCGATCGTCAAGTTATTAAACACAAAGAGAAGCTTGCTCGACACTAATATGATGAAATTAAGCTCACTTATATGCCAGGACTGCAGCAAAGCTGCGGTCCTTTTTAATAGCAAAAAAAGAATTTTAGAGTTTATTAGCGAACTCGCTCATGAAAAGCTTCCTTATCTTTCTCAGCAAGATATTTTGTGTGCTCTAATGAATAGAGAGAAGCTTGGTAGCACAGGCATAGGCCGTGGTATTGCAATTCCTCATGGAAGAATGAGTGGCGCAGAAGAGCCATTAGCAATAGTGCTTGTAAGCGAGACAGCCATAAATTTTGATGCGATTGATAACCGCCCTGTTGATATATTTGTTGCACTCATCGTACCAGATGGTGATAACCAACAGCACCTAAAGACTCTCGCAACCATAGCTGATAAACTAAATGACAAAGAATTTTGTAAACAGTTACGCTGTGCAAAATCCGATGCTGAGCTTTACCAAGTTATTGTTAATCAATCGTAGTTTAAAAGGGTGATAAATGGAGTTAATTATCATAAGTGGCCGCTCTGGTTCTGGGAAGTCGGTTGCTTTACGCGTTGTAGAAGATTTAGGTTATTATTGCGTAGATAACATTCCAGTAAACCTACTGCCTTCTTTAGTGCGAAGCGTATCGGATACCTACGATAAAATTGCTGTAAGCATAGATGTGCGTAACATCCCTAAAGAGCAAGATGAGTTTAACGATATTCTTGAATACCTCCCGGGCTTTGCAAATCCCACTTTATTTTATTTAGATAGTGACGATCAAACTCTGATCAAACGCTTTTCTGAAACACGCCGATTACACCCGCTTTCTATTGACTCGTTACCACTTGATTTAGCGATAAAAAAAGAAAAACAACTGCTAGATGTATTAGTAACCCGCGCAGATTTTATGCTCGATACAACCGACTTAAGTGTTCATCAGTTAGCTGAGTCTATTCGTGAAAAAATTCTCGGTAAAAAAGATAAGCAACTTATTGTAACCTTTGAATCGTTTGGCTTTAAACACGGTATTCCTAAAGAAGCTGACTACGTATTTGATGCTCGATTTTTGCCAAATCCGCATTGGGAGCCAGAGCTTAAGCCTTTAAATGGTTTAGACCAACCTGTTAAAGATTACTTAGCGAGTCACAGCATAGTACAAAAATTCACTTGGCAAATTCAAACATTTGTACAAACATGGCTACCACACCTAGAGCGTAATAATCGTAGTTACTTAACGATTGCCATTGGCTGTACGGGCGGGCAACACCGTTCGGTGTATTTAGCACAAACAATTGGTGAGAGCTTTGCGATGACACACCCTAACGTAAAAATTAGACACCGCGAACAAGAAAAATAATACAGCCGAATAATCACCAGTTCAGCTTACATAGAGTAACTTATGCATTGTGAAGACGCTTTTTTAATAAAAAACAAACTTGGCTTACACGCCAGAGCTGCCACTGTACTTGCGCAATTAGCCGTGCAGTTTGATGCCACCATTACACTATTTCAAGATGATAAAGAAGCAGCTGGCGATAGCGTACTTGCATTAATGCTACTAGAAAGCAGCCAAGGTAAAGAAGTTAAAGTAGTGTGTGAAGGCCCCGATTCTGAGCAAGCCTTACATGCTGTTGGACAACTAATAGCACAACGATTTAATGAACAAGAATAATTAGGCTTAACTTTTAGTAATAAAAAATTTTACCCGGTTAAGCTTATAAATAAGGTTAGTGCGTCTGTACACTCACCGCCTCCCCTAAAGTAATATAAAAATTTATAAAGGACGCCAATGCCTGAAGCTTTTGAACAAGATTATCCACTACAACAATTAAAACAGGTGACCAAGTCACTCAATAGTGGTCAATTTGTTCAAGTTAGGCGCATGCTTGCAAAAACAGCTCCTTGTGACACCGCACTTTTACTAGAATCATCACCTCACAAAATCCGTCGCTTACTTTGGCAATTAGTTGACCCTGACGTACAGGGTGACGTTCTTGAAGAACTCTCTGAAGATGTACGTTTAGGCATTATTGCTCAAATGGAGCCTGAACACATTGCCGCCGCTACTGAAGACATGGGGCATGATGATTTAGGTGAAGTTCTACGAAGCCTACCTGACACCGTCTATAAAGACGTTGTTAGCGCAATGGATATTCAAGACAGAGAGCGGGCAACTCAAGCCCTATCATATCAAGAGCGCTCTGCTGGCGCGTTAATGAACACCGATACGGTAACCATTCGCCCTGATGTTACTCTTGATGTAGTGCTTCGTTATATTAGACTTAGAGGCGAGCTACCTGAAGGCACTGATGACTTATATGTAGTTGATAAGCATAACTGTTTTTTAGGTGCATTATCACTCAGCACCTTACTCACTAACCCACCAGAAAAAATCGTTCTTGATTTAATGGACGAAGATTGTGAATCTATTCCAATCTCTATGGATGAAAGTGAAGTTGCACAACTTTTTGAGCGTCATAACTGGATATCTGCACCGGTAGTTGATGATAACGCACACCTTTTAGGCCGTGTAACCATTGATGACATTGTTGATGTAATACGCGAAGACGCTGAGCATAGCCTTTTGAGCTTAGCGGGCCTTGATGACGAAGAAGATACCTTTGCACCCGTTTTAAAAAGCTCAAAAAAACGCTCAGTTTGGTTAGGTGTAAACTTATTAACCGCTCTTGCAGCAGCCTTTGTAGCAAGCTTTTTCGAAGGTACTTTAGATGTATTGCCTATTTTGGCGGTGCTAAACGGTATTGTGCCTTCTATGGGGGGCGTTGCTGGCAGTCAATCTTTAACACTCGTTATTCGAGGTATTGCTGTAGGTCATATAAATCAAACAAACCAACGCTTCTTAATGATGAAAGAGCTTGCCATTGGCGCGTTAAACGGTATTTTGTGGTCTCTTTTAATTGCTGGTGTAATAGCACTTTGGCAGTGGGATTTTATGCTTGGTGGCGTACTCGCTTTTGCTATGTTTATGAACTTAGTCGTCGCGGGTGTGGCTGGTGCAAGTATTCCTATTATATTGAAAAAAATGAATATTGACCCTGCATTAGCAGGCAGTGTTGTGCTCACGACCGTAACAGATATTGTTGGTATATTTGCCTTTTTAGGTACTGCTACCTGGTTGCTGGTATAAATTTAAACCGTTTTATAAAAGTGATTTAAATAAGTATTCTCATGGCAGCTAGTAATAAAAGCAAACCTAAAAAATCACTCAAACATAAAGGGCTTTCAACACTAAAGAGTGTGTTGGTGTATGGTTTTATATTTTCCATAATTTATACGGCTATCAATTGGTGGCGACAACCTGTGATGCCAGCTAATCCGCAATTGCAGTTAATAGACTACCAAGACAAGTCCATAAACCTAAGTAAAATTAGCCAAAGCAAACCAACGCTTATTTATTTTTGGGGTACTTGGTGCCCTATTTGTAGTATTACCTCTGAAGCTATAAACGAGCTTGCAACTGACAATAGTTACTCGGTAGTGACCATTGCGATAAAGTCGGGTTCGGATCAAGATCTTCATAGCTATCTCAATGAAAAAAGCTACACCTTTACAACAATAAACGATCAAAATGGTGAGATATTTGCCGATTGGCAAGGACAAGTAACGCCTTCCTACATTATTTTAAAAGATAGCAAAATGACGCAAGGGCTTACAGGCATCCAGCCTTTATGGTCGCTTAAATTACGCTTATGGTTATCTGACGCTTTTTAGTAAAAACTCTTTATTGCCCATGCTAATTTGACAATAAAGAGCTTATAAATTTTATGCTTGCGTGGCTATTACCTTGCTCGCTGACGATTACCGCCCACTTTGGGTTTTGTATTCGCCTTTTTAAATTGGCTAAAACCGGTATGGCGCGTTAAAGCTGGACGACCTTTTCCGCCTTTACCTGCTTTTTCATCTCGGCCTTCTTCTGGCACTAAGCAATTAGGACCTTTACCTATTAAATTAGCTTTACCCATTTTACGCAATGCTTCACGGATCATAGGCCAGCCTGATGCATCATGATAGCGCAAAATCGCTTTATGTAATCGACGTTGGCGAGCCCCTTTAGGAACAGGCACCACCTCAGCGTTATTTTTGATGTTACGAAGCGAGTTCATTTCAGTGTGATAGATAGTCGTCGCATTTGCCATTGGTGAAGGGTAAAAGTTTTGCACTTGGTCTAGCTTAAAGTCATTCGTTTTAAGCCATAAAGCCATATTTACCATGTCTTCGTCTTTTGTCCCTGGGTGAGCAGATATAAAGTACGGAATTAAATACTGTTTTTTACCAGCTTCTTTTGAGTACTTATCAAATAATTCTTTAAATTGATCGTACGCGCCCATGCCCGGCTTCATCATTTTAGATAAAGGGCCGTCTTCAGTGTGCTCAGGTGCAATTTTTAAATAACCGCCAACATGATGCGTTACTAATTCTTTAACGTATCGAGGATCGCGTACAGCTAAGTCGTAACGTACGCCCGAAGCGATTAAAATTTTCTTAATGCCTTTTACTTCACGGGCTTTTTTATACAAATCGATTGTTGGTGTGTGGTCAGTATCCATGTGTTTACAAATATCGGGATAAACACACGATAAACGACGACACGTACTCTCTGCTTTTTTACTCGTGCATCGAAGTTTATACATGTTAGCCGTAGGCCCACCTAAATCAGAGATAACCCCAGTAAAGCCTGGTACTTTATCTCTAATTTGTTCAATTTCTTCAATTATTGATTCTTGTGAGCGACTTTGAATAATTCGCCCTTCGTGCTCTGTAATTGAGCAGAACGAACAACCACCAAAACAGCCACGCATAATATTAACCGATGTTTTAATCATGTCGTAAGCAGGTATTTTAGCATCACCATAACTTGGGTGCGGAATACGTTGATACGGCAAACCAAATACATCATCCATTTCATGCGTTTCAAGCGGATAAGCAGGCGGATTTACCCAAATAGAGCGATCTCCATGGCGCTGAAAAAGCGCACGGGCACAACCTGGGTTTGTTTCTTGATGCAAAATACGTGATGCATGAGCGTATAGGGGTTTATTAACACTCACTTGCTCAAATGCAGGGAGTTTTACGTATGTTTTTTCCCACGGTTTAGGACGAGCAGGTTGAATAGTTATTGGCTTTGCAGCTTCTGCTTTTAAATCAATTCCGGCTTGTTTAAACTCTGACTTACTACAGCCAACATCATCAGCCCCATATGGATTAGGAATAGGGTCTATTTTACCTATTTTATCGATTGCGGTTGAATCACTACCACGCCAACCAGGTAAAGGCTCTTTACGAATAACGGCTGTACCGCGAATATCTTGAATTGTATCCATTGTTTCACCTGCAGCAATCCTGTGAGCAACTTCAACTAATGGGCGTTCAGCATTTCCGTAAATAAGTATGTCTGCTTTGGCATCAAATAAAATACTACGACGTACTTTTTCTTGCCAATAATCGTAATGAGCAATACGGCGTAAGCTTGCTTCAATACCACCAATAACAATAGGCACACCTTTGTAGGCTTCTCGTAGGCGCTGAGAGTAAATCATTACAGCTCGGTCTGGGCGTTTGCCACCAACATTTCCTGGGGTGTAGGCATCATCATGGCGCATACGTTTTTCAGCCGTATAACGGTTGATCATCGAGTCCATATTACCGGCAGTTACACCAAAAAATAAATTGGGTTTACCTAGCCCCATAAAGGCATCTTTTGAATTCCAGTCTGGTTGAGCAATAATACCGACCCTAAAGCCTTGTGCTTCAAGTACTCGGCCAATTACAGCCATACCAAAACTAGGGTGATCGACATACGCATCGCCACTGATGATTATTACGTCACAGCTGTCCCAGCCAAGTGCATCCATTTCTTCGCGTGATGTTGGTAAAAATGGTGCAGTGCCGTAACACTCTGCCCAGTATTTTGGGTAAGAGAATAAGGCGCGCTTAGCTTTGAGTGTGCTCATAAATGTGGCCGTAGAATAACAAAAGGCGCGAATTATACCTCATAGCATTGTGTATTTATACAACATTACAAGTATCAGCGCCTTTAACTATAAATTATTAATTTAATTAAATTTTATTATTTCGTTTATTAATAAACTCAACAAGCTCGTGCTCTGGCATAGGTTTAGCGTACATAAAACCCTGTACCTCATCACAACCTAAATCCTTTAAAAATTGAGCTTGTTGCTGTGTTTCGACGCCTTCAGCAATTGTTTTTAAACCTAACTTTGCACCTAATGAAATAACTAACGACGCTATAGCACCAGTGTCTTTATCAGGTAAGTCTTTAATAAATGCCCTGTCTATTTTAAGTCTATCCAATGGTAAGCTTTGTATATAACTTAATGATGAAAAGCCAGTGCCAAAATCATCAATAGCGACTTCTATCCCCAGCTCTTTTAGCTCTCTTAATGTATTTACAACAGTATCAAGTTCATCCATTACTACGCTTTCAGTTACTTCTAATTCAATATTTTTAGGTTTAACACCATACTTTTCTAAAGTCGCTTTTACATTTTGAGCGTAACCTTTAACTTTAAACTGAGGTACAGATACATTCACAGCAATGCCTATTTCTTCACCCATTTTTTCAAGGCGCTTTTGCTGTTGGCAAGCTTGCTCAAGCACCCACTGGCCTATATCTACAATTAAGCCTGCATCCTCAGCTAAAGGAACAAATTCAGCTGGTGATATGTAGGTTCCGTTTTCAGCAGGCCATCTAAGTAATGCTTCACAGCCTATTAATGATAAGTCATCTAGTGCTAATTGTGGCTGATACCATACCTCTAATTTATTACGTGAAAAATCATGGCGTAATTGTCTAATAATTCCTAAGCGCCAAGCCATTTTGTCCTGCATTTCGATGGTGTAATATACCCCCTCCTTATGCTTTATTTTTTTAGCTTGGTTTAGGGCTATATAAGCCACCTTTAAAGTATCAATGCCAGTACTTTGAAAATCTTGTTGTTCACATAAGGCTATTCTAAAGTCGATAGGTAATACGTTATCTTCGGCATTAAATGGTTTACTTAAGTATTCATTTAACGCTTTTAAATCAAATTCATCTCGCCTAACAAGAAAGCCAAAAACATCAGCACCAATACGCGATAACTCTTTCGCTTTTGGGTAGTTTTCTTTCAAGCGCTGCACAATACCTATTAAAAGCTTATTACCAACTTCTTGGCCAAGCCCATTATTAATGTCTGCAAAATTTACAACATCAATTAATACAAAAACATAGTCATTTACGTGAGGGTTTTGAAAGTGTGCTACGCGTTCTATAAAATTTGTTCTATTAGAAATTCCAGTAAGTACATCTTTATAAGCCGCATCTCTTAGCTTCACAAAAAGCCTTACATTATCAAGTGCGACACTTACATTGGTTAGAAATATCTCGGCAAACTGAAGTTGTTCATCAGTGGGGATGTTGTCACATTCAATATATAAAGCGGCTTTTCTGTGTTTGCTTTTTAATAAAAAAGTCGCTGTGGAGTCAGTATAATGATGCTCAGATAAATTAAAACACTGCTCGACTTGAGAAAAAATTTTATGATTGATTGTCGAGAGCTTTTCACCAAAGCAGCTATGGTATGCGCCATTACCACCTAAGACTTGAATAAAATCATCACCATCTAGCTTGCTACACACTAACCCTTGCGCTTCACACTGTAAAATAATGCTCATGTGCTGAACAATTTCTTTACATAGCTGCTTTATATCCGTCAGCCCCAAAATAGATTTAGACGCAGAAACAATCGTATTCATTGCATAGCTCTGATACTCAAGCTTGCACACTTGCTCGTACGAACGAATAGCAGTGATTAAAGAAGTGACTAGCTTTGAGCGCGTGAGTTCTGTTTTAGTTTTGTAGTCATTTATATCGTACTCACGTATCACTTTTTCTTCAGGAGTATTACCCGCTTGCCCTGTTCTTAAAATAATCCTGACGTGGTGATTATTAAGCTCCTCACGTACTTTTTTTACAACTTGTAAGCCTGCATCGTCGGTTTCCATTATAACGTCTAAAAATATTACACAAATACTCTCGTTATTTGCCAATACTTCTATAGCTTCAGCCCCTGAGTAAGCATCATGAAACCTCAGGCCTGCACCATTGTATTCTAATCCTGATAGAGCAAGTTTTGTTACTGAGTGAATTTCTGGTTCGTCATCAACAATTAAAATGTCCCAAAACTTAGACTGCTCAACTACTTCTTCATCTTCATAGTCTTGTTCTAAAAATAAAAAATCATTTTGCTCTGACGACATCAGCACTCCTACGTAACAACAAAAAATTATTTTGGTTTATATCCTAATTCATACTATAGTCGATTAATAAAAAGTTGTTGTATTTCAACTCAAAAAACTCATTAAGGTGTGCTTATTAAACCATTAAAAATGCTTATACAAGGTGTGCTATTGTTGTCATTAGTATTGATACTTATTGGCCTTACACTTCCACAGCACTATAGCGTGATCAAAACAGTAGAGATAAATGCAGCTCAGGAAATAGTAAAACCACTGATTACCGATTTTAGCCAATGGTATAAATGGTCTCCTTGGGAGAAAGTAGACTCGAGTATTGAGTTTAATGTAGGCGAACCATCCTCTGGTGTTGGTGCCCATCAGTCATGGCAAGGTCAATGGGGCTATGGCGAAATGACCATTACCTCTGTAAGTCATAACAAAGTAAATTTTAATATTTTATTAAACGCTGAGCACATAATTACAGGTACTTTTACGTTTATAGAACAAAATAATATTGTTACTTTAACCTGCGCCATTCAGGGCCAAACCACAGCCCCTTTAATATCTGGCTACACTGCAATTTTAAGCGAATATGTACTTAGCAATACAGTTTCTTTGGGGTTAAACAACCTTCAAACCATTGCTCAGCTTAGTGATCCACAAAGGGTAGAACAAAGCCATGACAGTCAAAACAGCCCAAGCGAGAATTAATCTTGCCAACATCATAGAGTCCTTACTTGGTTATCCCATAACTAAGGTAGGCTCCAATGGTGTGCTTTCTTCAAGTGATGATAATTATGGCCCTAAAGGGGATGTAAAACCGCTTTATCATATAAACAGCGATAACTCGATTTTAGCGCGGGCACAAAAACGTAAAGATTTACTACTTATAAAGCAGCAGCAAAATATAGAAACAATTTTAGCTAAAGCAATGGGGTTTTGCCCTGATGTGGCAAGTAATAAGCAGCCAGATGCCGATTGGATCGAGCACTTTATAGCGCTTTGCGAAGACACCTCTAACGAATCAATGCAAACGCTTTGGGCTAAAATTTTAACGGGCGAAACCTTAAATCCCGGCACATTTTCAATAAAAAGCTTACAAACCTTAAAGCACATGACCCAACGAGAGGCAGACGCACTACAAAAGTGTGTATCACTTTGTGCATACAATGAAAAAGACGACAGCCACTTTATTTTACTTGGGTTCTATAAAAACCATCGCTGTTCGATTTACTGCGTAAAGGGAATAAAGTGTCGCTAAATTTAGGAAAAACCGGCATTAGCTTTCCTGAAATTTTAACGCTTATGGATCTTAATTTGCTCTACAGAAAAGAGATTGAATCGGCTGTTTTAAAGTCAGGACAAGAACTAACGTTCTCATTTTTATCGCAAAAAGTGACATTAAAAGCTAAAAGTAGTGACTTGGTATTGAGCTATTACAAATTTACTCAAACAGGCGATGAGCTATCAAAGTTGATTAATTACCCTATCAACAATGTGTATAAGCAATTGATAAATAAAGCACTAGATGGGGAGTTTGATTTAACGTGGCATGTTAATAAATCACATGCCACGTAGTAAGCTCACTAATTAAAAGTGAACTTGAATACCAGCAAATGGGCCTGAGGCATCAATATCAGTTGTAATATCATCAACATCATCAAGTTCTAATATCATAGAACGGTAACCGGCTTTAATAGCTACATCTACCGCCAGGTTATCAATTAACTCCCACGCAACGCCTACTTGGTAATCTTGTACTTTACTATCGTCGATAGCCAAAAAGCTACCTTCAAAAAATACACTTAAACCCGTAAATGGTAAGCCAGCTTCAGCACGACCATAAGCAAGTGGAACAAAGCCCGAAAAATCTTTAGTTTCAGTAAAGTTAGTACCGCCTTCTTGAGTTGTACCATTTACCACAATATCACCATCAAACTGCTTAGCATTTAAACCTAAGTCGATTGATACTAAATCGTTGTCAAAAATTTCGTAGTAAAAAATGTAATCGATATGTGTTAAATCACTAACGGTATTTACCGTAGTACCAACGACATAATCAGAACCATTAAAGCTAAAGGTATCTGAAAGCACAGCTGAACCATTAAGTTCAAGTTCTGTATACTTTAGCTTAATATTTGGAACTAGTGGCACTGGGTGCTCAAGAGCTGCGTAGTAACTTACAAATGTTTCATCTTCAAAATCAAAATCTTGAGATGCATTATTTTTGTAAGAAAACTGTCCGTCATTATCAGTTTTCCAACCATCAACACCTACATATAAACCTAATAGAGTGTCTGCTTGGGCTGCAGGTGCTAAACATGCCATTGAAAGGGCAGCTGCTAAACAATACTTTTTCATTTTTTATCCTTGAGCTAGTAGTTCGCTAAGTTCGATTAAAGCCGCATTGGCTCTAGAAATATAATTTGCCATAACTAAAGAGTGGTTAGCTACGTAGCCAAAACCATTCCCGTTTAAAATTATTGGGCTCCACACGGTTTCTTGAGTTGCCTCAAGCTCACGTATAATTTGTTGTAAGCTAACACGTGCATTTTTCTTTTCAAGTACATCAGCAAAGTCATACTCTACCGCCTGTAAAAAGTGTAAAAGTGCCCATGTAGCACCACGTGACTCGTAAAATACATCATCAATTTCCCACCACGATGTTCTTACTTGTTGCTGAAGTGGAGTGTAAGTCGCCTGCTTATTTGAAGAGTTACCGGCTAAATCGGTATTTACTTTGTCTTGCCCTACGCTTGCACTCAAACGTTGGCTTAAACTACCTAAACGCTTTTCAGCTTCTTTAAGCCAACTACGTAGGTTATCTGCGCGCGCATAAAACTGGCTATCACGCTCATGTTGATTCGCAATCTGCGCACGATATACAAGTAGGTAATCAATTCCTTTTTGGTATTCACCTTCAGCACTCGGCCACGCCCATGCTTCAGAACTAATATTAAATTGTGGCTGCGCCTTTTTAAGTGCTTCATGCTCGGTTGATTGCGACTGAGAACGGCTAAAGTCTTTACGCATAGAAAGCGCTAAATCTCGCACCATTTCAAGTGCGCCATATTCCCACGCTGGCATATCATCCATAATTACACTTGGCGGCATCACATCATTTGATAAATAACCACCTGGTTTTTCAAGTAAAGTGCTCGCTACTGTTATTAATGTAGATGTGGTTGTGTAGCCAGTCACCATAGTTTCACTTTTAAGGGCTGCTTGCTCTTTAGCATTGCTAACTACATTAAAACGTGCAGGCTCGGTACTCCAATAAACTGCAATGGCGTAAAATATGATAAGCAGTACAACAAGTGCACCTACTATTTTTCCTTTATGTTGCGACATTTATCCTCCTAGTGATGAGCGTGATGTTTAGATGGCTTTGACTGCGCAGCTTGCGCCTCAAGAGATACCACTTGAGCATTAGTAAACAAGCGGTTACCGTCATTAAAATATAGCGTGAGTTTACGTTCTTGCCCTACTTTTAATGGCTCTTGTGGATCAAATACCATTAAATGATAGCCACCAGGCTGAAAGCTTACGCTCTCATGGGCTTTAATTGTCACCGATTCAACCTGTTGCATTTTCATCATGCCATTAACATGTGAATGTTCGTGTATTTCTACTCGCTCTAAACCTTCAAGTGTTGCCTTGGTTAATGTTGCCGGCGTTCCACTGTGATTAATTATTGTTAAGTAACCAACGCTTGAGCTGCTTGCTGGTAAAAACTCTCTAACCTGTACGTTGGTGACTTCAAGTTCGGCCACATCAGCGTCATGTTCATGCCCTGCGTGCGCCGCCAATGATGACGAAAAAAAACTAAATACTAATGCAGAAGCCATCGAAAAACACAGTTTCGTCATCATTCTAATCCTTGTGAAAACATTAAATTACACGCTAAATTTAACATAGTTAACTTGTAATAGTCAGTTAAATTAAGGATTAAGAAGCCACTTTTTTGTTATCAGCAACAAGCCAACACAGCACGGCAACAAATAATAACGGCCATGCAATCATTAATGATCCAAATAAAAGTGCTAAAACGGTACCTACTAATGCCACTACCCCCGCACCCACTAAGCCCATTGTTACTAAGGCAACCACAGCTACAACAGCAACTATTGCAGCTAAAGCGCCCACTAACTCAAGCCCAGCCCAACTAATATCAGCAATCCATAACGGCAATTGCCAAGAATCAACATGTATAAACGCTATAAAATCGGTAAACAATAATAAATAGATAAGTACACATATCGCTATGGCTTTCATGGTCTTCCCCCTTAATATGCTTTATCTTCAAGGCAACAATGCGCAATAAAGTAACCCAAGGCTACTGCAAACGGAAAGCTCAAAAATAATAAAATAGTAACTAAACGAGTTGCCCATACCGGAAAATCCAACCTATGCGCTAAGCCGCTACACACACCAGATAGTTTTTTGTTTAACGTATCTTTATACCAACCACGTTGGCGATTAAAACTATTCATTATATTCCCCTTAAGCCGTGTGTTTTAAATCAGTTTTTAAGCTAGCTTTAAGCTGAGCTAGTTCAGCGTCAATTTTTTCGTTTTTAACAAGTGCTTCTATTTGCGTGGCTGTTGTATTTGCTGTATCGGTTAACTCATATGCTTCAACTTGTGCTTCAATGCTTTCTACTCTTTGCTCTACTTGCTCAAACCTAGAGAGTGCGTTTGCTACTTTTTCGCTTTGCAAAGTAGTGCTTATTTTTTCTCTAGCAATGGCAACATCGTGGCGCTTAATTAATTGCGCTTGCTTAGTTTTAGCCTGAGCCATTTTTTGTTGAAGTCGTTCGCAATCAGCTGTAATTTTTATAATCGACTCTTTTAACGTTTCAAGCGCAGCTTGCTTACTGGCAATAACATCTATTACACGCTGTTTTTCGATGAGAGCCGACTTTGCAAGATCGTCACGGCCCTTCTCAATAGCTAACTCTGCTTTGGTTTGCCAATTTTTAAGTTCAGTATTTTTATTTTCGATTTGACGTTTAAGTACTTTTTCCTCACAAAGTAAAGAAGCTGCCGTGCTTCGGCACTCATTAAGCGCATCTTGCATCTCTGTAAGCATTAGGTTTAATAGTTTTTCTGGGTCTTGTGCTTTATCAAGCATGGCAACAATATTTGATTGAATTACATCGTTTACGCGGTTAAATATGCTCATTGTATTCTCCTGTTGATTTTTAATTAATTACAGCAAGAGGATTCCAATAGTTGTGCCAACTTCACCAAAACTCATATAAACCATTAAATTTCAATTGGTTAAATATTAAAGTTTAAATTATTTAGTGACTTCAAGCTGAACAACTTAAAGTGTAATTAGCCAATAAATTAGTGTTTTGACTAATATTTAGGATCAAAAAAGCCACTCGAAAGTGGCTTAATATGTAAGGTATGGCTTAGGTTTACTCTGGCACAAAACTCAGCGCTTTATCCATTACCGATAAATCAGCTTGTTTGCCGTGACCATTCTCAGATAGGTGACGTCTAAAACCTCGCGCGCCTGGTTGCCCCTGAAAAATCCCCAACATATGGCGTGCAACATGCCAAAAGTTAGCACCTTCAGACATTTCCCCTTCAATGTAGTCATACATAGAGCGAACTACATCATGACGTGATTGCGTATTGGCAACCTCGCCATAAATTTTTTCATCGACTTCATTTAGCATAAATGGATTGCTATACGCTTCGCGACCAATCATTACGCCATCTATATGCTGTAAATGCTCAAGGCTTTGCTCAATTGTTTTTACACCGCCATTAATGCTTAAATCAAGCTGTGGGTAATCTTTTTTCAATTGATAAACACGCGGGTAATCAAGAGGTGGAACTTCACGGTTTTCTTTAGGGCTTAAGCCATTGAGCCATGCTTTACGAGCGTGAATAATAAAATCATCACAACCTACTTTATGAGATGCTTCAATTAACGCACATAAAAACTCATACGAGTCTTGCTCATCAATACCAATACGTGTTTTTACAGTCACAGGAATATTTACTTCGCTTTTCATAGCAGCAACACACTCTGCAACAAGTTCAGGCTCTGCCATTAAACATGCACCAAACCGACCGTTTTGTACTCTGTCTGATGGACAACCCACATTTAAGTTTATTTCGTCATAACCACGCTCACCAGCAAGCTTTGCACATTGAGCAAGTGCTTTAGGATCAGAGCCTCCTAACTGCAGTGCAACAGGGCCTTCGTGCTTATTAAAATGCAGGTAATCACCACGGCCAAACAAAATAGCCCCTGTGGTAATCATTTCTGTATACAAAACCGTGTGCTTAGTCATTTTACGATGAAAAGTACGACAATGGCGATCAGTCCAATCCAACATTGGGGCTACAGAAAAGCGTCTGTTCAAAGTTCGTTTATCCAAAGTATATTCATCCAAAGTAAAACCCTAACGGGCGTAAAAAGCGAGGTTCAGTAAAGGCGCAGCATTCTACACAAAAGCCTAATAAGCATCAATGCTAAGAAAATACCTGTAAGCCAAAGTAGTGCGCTATACCATTTAAAATATTAGTTACAGCAACAGAGCTTAAAATAAGCCCCATTATTCTACTTATAATACTTGCGCCACTATCGCCTATTAATTTATGCACTTGCGTTGCAAGGAGTAATAAAACCAGCACAACAGCTAATACAGCGAGCATCATCGAAGATGTTAATAATTGTTCAACCCACGTATATTCTTCATTACGAGTCATTAAAACGGCGCCTAACATGGCTCCTGGGCTTGCTATAGAGGGGATCGCAAGCGGAAAAATAGCTGTTTCCATACTATCGCGCACACTTTTTATTTCGGTTTCAGGCTTACTTTCGCCAAATATCATCGACAGGGCAAAAATAAGTAATACAATACCTCCTGCTATTTGAAAAGCAGAAAGCGGAATTTCAATTGCGTTTAACAGCTGCTCTCCAGCTAATACAAAAAACATTAATACTAATGCCGATACACCTACCGCTTTAAATATTACTTTTCGCTTAAACTTATCGTCTTCTCCGCGGGTGACTGCGATAAATACGGGTACAGTGCCTATAGGGTCTATTACAGCAAAAAAGAAAATAAATATCGCTAATAATTCATGCATTACTGGGTTTCCTAGATAAAAAGCGTTTAATAAAAACACTGCAAGTACAACACAGTATGTTAGTATATCATGGTAGCGTAAGGATAAGAGTAATGATGAATATAGAATCACTTGTAAGTAAAGCAAAACAAGTTTGTGATAACCGTGGTGCGCGTTTTACGCCAATCCGCGAAAAAGTATTTCGCCTGTTAGCCAGCGCTCAAGGCGGCGTAGGTGCTTACGATTTACTAGAGCAATTAAAAGTAACAGAAACAGGCGCTAAGCCTGCAACAATTTACCGTGCTCTAGACTTTTTAGCTGAGCTTGGCTTTATTCATAAAATTGAAAGCACAAATGCATTTATGCTGTGTCATCATTTTGATCATATTCACCCTGTACAGTTATTAATTTGCGATACTTGCGGCTTTGTTAAAGAGCTGCACTCTAGTATTATCTCGCATGAGCTAAACAACTTAGCTGCCGAAAGCGGCTTTGTTGTATCAGGCCAAACTATAGAAGCACATGGTAAATGTGAGTCTTGCAGAGCATCGTAACCCCCAAAGTTATCCTTAGTGGCTATACTCATACTATATAGCCACTTCAAAGCACCAATTTAAGAGTAACCACTATGAATGTAGAGTTCATCAATCCCTTTTTATCTTCTTTGATCAATGTGTTAAGCACAATGGCGCAAACTCAATTAAAACCTGGTAAACCTCGTATTAAGACCGATGAGATAGCGTGTGGCGATGTATCAGGCCTAATAGGCATGGTTGGTCCACAAACTCGTGGGTCATTTTCAATTACGTTCGATGAAGAGCTTGCATTAACTATTATGGAACGCATGCTAGGTGAGCGTCCAGATTCTATAGACGAAGAAGTTACCGATATGGTGGGTGAAATAACCAATATGGTAACCGGTGGCGCTAAAAACTTATTAGGCGAAAAAGGCTTCGACTTTGATATGGCAACCCCTATTGTTGTATCTGGTAAAGGTCATACTATTACTCATAAAAGCCAAGGTAAAAAAATTATTATGCCATTTAGCAGTGATGCTGGTAACGCCAATATTGAAGTTAGCTTCGACAAACTATGAGTTGGCAACAAAAGCAAATCACATTAAAACCTCGCTCTAGAGGTTTTCATTTAATTGACGATGAGATACGCGCTCAATTAAATGAGCTTGCTAATTATAAAGTAGGTTTGCTGCATTTATTTATTCAGCATACCTCAGCTAGCCTTACCATAAACGAAAACGCCGATCCTACTGTACGTATGGATATGGAAAGTCATTTCAATGAGTTTGTACCTGAGCGTCAGCCATACTACCGCCACGATTACGAAGGCGACGACGATATGCCTGCTCACATAAAAACCAGCACACTAGGCTGTGAGTTAAGTATTCCTATTTCCAATGGATACTTAGCATTAGGCACTTGGCAAGGTATTTATTTAGGCGAGCACCGCGATGCTGGCGGCGCAAGGCGAATTATAGCAACCATTCAGGGTGAGCTTTTTTAGCAAACATTTTTAACGTATCCCCTACTACACTTCAACTATGCAATCTCAAAGTTAATCCCTTTTTTGTAGGCGCAGAGCATGCTCGCGCGAGAAGCGGTAGCTTCTAACAACCAAAACTTCAATACCGAATTACATTTAGAATGAGTTGATAAGAGAGATTTTAAATTATTTTTTATTTATGATTTTTAATATAGAAAAACTTTGAAAGGATATAAAAATATTGGAGCGGTACACGAGGCTCGAACTCGTGACCTCGACCTTGGCAAGGTCGCGCTCTACCAACTGAGCTAGTACCGCATTACTTAATTACTATCACTGCAATTTCTTTTGGTTAGAAATTGGAGCGGTACACGAGGCTCGAACTCGTGACCTCGACCTTGGCAAGGTCGCGCTCTACCAACTGAGCTAGTACCGCACTTTCTGATGGTAATTTAATCACTTAAACACACCAACCCCGCGTGGGTTATCGTCTTAAGCGGGGCAGGATTCTACAATAATACGGGGTGTTTGCAAGTGTTTTTTACAAATTAAAGAATTTTTCTCTATAGACCTTTAATTCCATAATAGAATCTTTAATGTCATCAAGTGCAAGGTGTGACCCTTTTTTATTCACCTGAGCTAAAACTTCAGGCTTCCAACGACGGGCTAATTCTTTAATAGTACTTACATCTAAGTTACGGTAATGAAAAAAGTCCTCAAGCTCACGCATGTACTTATTCATAAAGCGTCTGTCTTGGCCTATCGAGTTACCGCACATTGGCGATGCCCCCGCTGGCACCCACTGCTTTAAAAAGTCTAGTGTTTGCTCTACAGCGTACGCTTCATCAAAAGTACTCGCTTTACAGCGCGCTGTTAATCCTGATTTACCATGTTGTGTAGTACACCACTCATCCATACCATTAAGTAATTCATCGCTTTGATGAATTGCAATAGTTGGCCCTTCGGCTAATATATTCAAGTCGGCGTCAGTGACAACAGTCGCAATTTCAAGTATTTTGTCGTTCGCAGGTTCAAGTCCGGTCATTTCCAGATCGAGCCAAATTAAATTTGATTTATTAATAGTCATAATTACCTTAAACGGTGCTTTTCTTTAGATCCAACGCATTTCGATATATCATATTAGCATCAACCGTCGAGCTAAAGCTTTTTTTATACCAATTCGGTTAATTAAGTAATCTATTTTGAAGTAGTAAAACATTGTCGATAGCAAGGCAAAAACGTCGTTATTTAGTTGTTCTAAATAAGAAATTTTTGACGTAGCTAACGTCAGGTTTAGCCACTCAAAATGATTAAGTATTATTACGAATTGGAATTATGCTCAAAGCCGACATTTAAACAAGGTTATAGGCCAAAAGTGGCAAAACAGAAAAAATTAAGTAAAGGCCAATCGCGTCAGATCAAGGCCAATCATCAAAAGCGCATTAACAGCGCAGGCTCAAAACCGGCTAAAAAAGGTGCCCAAGAATGGCAAACCGATAATTTAGGCCAAGTAGAGAGCGCAATTGTGATCAGTCGCTTTGGTCAACACGCCGATGTAGAAACACAAAATGGCGACGTATTGCGCTGTAATATTCGTCGTACGGTTTCTAATTTAGTGTGTGGCGATGAAGTTTTATTTCGCCGTGCAAAAGTAAGCGAAGGCGATTTAGCTGGTGTTATAGAAGCAACGCAAGAGCGTCGCTCACAGCTTACTCGCCCCGATTTTTACGATGGCGTAAAAGTAATTGCAGCAAATATAGATCAAATATTAATGGTGTCGGCAGTATTGCCTGAGTTTACACCAAGTATTATTGACCGTTATTTAATAGCCTGTGAAGACATGGGTATTGAACCCATTTTAGTGCTGAATAAAATCGATTTAATCGACGAAGCAGGTCTAAGCGAAATACAAAAGATACTCGATATTTATCGTAGTCTTGGCTATCAAGTTTTACTTGTAAGTAATATTACCGGCGAAGGTATTGAGCAATTAAAAGACGTACTCGTTGGTAAAAATAATATTTTTGTTGGCCAAAGTGGTGTTGGTAAATCAACCCTCGTTAATACAGTATTGCCCAATGCTGAAATATTAACTAAAGAAGTATCTGAAAACAGTGGCCTTGGCCAGCATACAACGACAGTTTCGCGCTTACATCACTTACCTAGCGGTGGTAATTTGATTGACTCACCGGGTATTCGTGAATTTGGTTTATGGCACTTAGATGTTGAACGTGTAACCTGGTGCTTTAAAGAATTTAGAGAGTTTATAGGCGGGTGTCGTTTTAGAGATTGTAAACATTTGAACGATCCGGGCTGTATTATTAAACAAGCGGTAGCCGATGGCGATATTTCGCAATTACGCTTTGATAGTTACCACAGAATTTTAGAAACAATGGCCGATGGCCGTGCTGGGGCCCGTGCGCCTCGCGTATAAAATTAGGAAACAACCTGTGAATTTAGATAAATTTAAAATCGCAATGCAATACGCAATGCCAAAACATTTTATTTCACGCGTAGTAGGTAAATTAGCAGCAGCTAAAGCTGGCGCTCTCACTACAACATTAATAAAGCTTTTTATTAAGCAATATAAAATTGATATGAGCGAGGCTGAATATTCAGACCCTGCGCATTACAAAACATTTAATGAGTTTTTTACTCGCCCATTAAAAGAGGGCGTACGCCCAATGGCACAGGGCGACAATGTTATTACTCACCCTGTAGATGGAGCAATTAGCCAGTTAGGTGATATTGTTGACGGACAGCTAATACAAGCAAAAGGCCACGACTATAGCTTACAAGCGCTGTTAGGTGGCTCTGAGGACGATACCACGCCATTTTTAGGCGGTAAGTTTGCAACTATTTATCTAGCGCCAAAAGACTACCATCGCATTCATATGCCTATTGATGGCACATTAAGCAAAATGATTTACGTACCTGGCGATTTATTTTCGGTAAATCCGCTGACTGCGCAAAACGTGCCTAATTTATTTGCGCGTAACGAACGGGTTGTTGCTATTTTTGAAACCGAAATTGGTCCACTGGCTATGGTACTTGTAGGCGCAACAATTGTTGCCAGTATTGAAACCATTTGGGCAGGTACCGTTACTCCACCAGCAGGTAGCGATGTATTTAGCTGGAACTACCCAACTAAAGGCGAAAACGCGATTACCCTTAAAAAAGGTGAAGAAATGGGTCGCTTTAAATTAGGCTCAACCGTAGTACTCGCTTGGGGCGCCGATAAAGCAGATATTTTAGACGATCAGCTACCTGAGACAGTAACGCGTTTAAACACCGCATTTGCAACAATTAAAGAAAGTGAAAAGCTGTAAGCTGTAAGCTGTAAGCTGTAAGCAAAAATAAATATTAAGCACCGCGTTTACCAAAAACGCGGTGCTTTTTTATTGGTAGGCGTGAAGCTTGCTCACGCAAAAAAGGAAAAGCGTAAATAGATTTTATATCAACGCGCCAGTAAGCGAGGCGCCTATAAATGAATTTAACCACGATGCTAATTTTAGCTGTAGACATAGGGCTTGCTCACGTTAAAAGCGCAGCTTACCATGGCTTAACCCCGAGTTTAGCCCCGCGAATTACCTCTTACTTTATTTACCGCACTCTTTACAGTTTAAATCTTTAACTACTTTAAAATGTTGCTGCTTTAAACTCAGCGCATCGAAGGTAATAAACACACTTCCCTCGACGTGCCCTAATAATATATTAAGCGTAAGTTGTGCCTGCATAGAACCAATAACACCCAATAAAGGGCTTATTACACCCGCATTACTACAATTTACCACAGGCGCAGAGTCACTTTTTGTAAAAACGCAGCCATAACACGGGCTATTATTTTTCCTAAAATCAAACCCCATTAACTGCCCTTTCGTTGCCAGTGCTGCACCTGCAATTAACGATGTTTTATTGGCAATACAATAGCGGTTAACACTATAACGCGTGGCAAAATTATCTGAGCAATCAAGTACTACATCGATATTGTTTAAAAGCTCAGCTGCGTTGTTATCATCAAGCTTCTTATTGTGCGTCACTATGTGTATTTGATTATTTAGGCTTGTTAATACTTTGCCTGCAGCTGTTACTTTGCTTTGCCCTAAGTGATTGACTTTATAAAGCACTTGGCGCTGCAAGTTAGAAAGCTCAACAGCATCATCATCTATTAATATAAGCGTACCAATACCCGCTGCCGCTAAATACAAAAGTGCAGGGCTACCTAACCCGCCCGCACCGACTACAGCAACGGTTGTAGCTTTTAATACCAACTGCCCTTCTAGCCCCACTTCTTTTAATAATAAATGACGACTATAACGCAGGGTTTCTTTATCGCTGAGCTTATCCATTGGGCTGGTTTATAACACTTTGTAGCGCACTAATCGCAGCAATATAATCATCCGATTCACTAATGGCTCTTACTACCGCAACACTCCCTACTCCTGTATCGGCAACCTCGCTTGCGCGGGTTAAATCTATTCCGCCAATAGCAACCGTTGGATAGCTTTGCATTAATGGCACAAACTTTTTAAGTTTATCGAGCCCTTGTATTTGCCCTGTCATATCTTTGGTCGTGGTTGGGTAAATAGCGCCAAATGCCATATAACTTGGTCGGTAGTTGTGCGCACGGAGCATTTCGTAAAAGCCATGAGTCGAAAGCCCAAGCCTTAAACCCGCGTCTTTAATGGCGGCTAAATTAGCAATTTCTAAATCTTCTTGGCCTAAATGCACACCGTAAGCAGCGTGCTTTATAGCTAACTGCCAGTAGTCATTTATAAATACGTGAGCGCTGTACTTTTTACCCAGTTCAACTGCCTGTTTTATGAGTTCATCAAGCTCAATATCAGTTTTATTTTTAACGCGTAGCTGCACTGTTTTAATGCCTTGCTCTAAGCATTTAGTTAACCACTCAATACTACTAACCACAGCATATAAGCCGAGTATTTTACTTTCACAGGGCGCAAAATCCGCAGCCATATTAAATTCAAGCGGCACATCAAAATCAAGTTCATCGCCAAGCCAACTGCCTGGTTCAATCACTTGTGGAAAATCATCTAAATTTACAGGAAAAGCAGTATGCGCAACAGGGCCTATCCCTTCACCGTATCTAACTGACTGCTTTAAGCCTTGGTTTATATAAGCTTTAGCTAAAATAAAGGCATCTTTTAGCGGATAGTCTTTTGCTAAACACGCGGCAATAACCGAGGCCATACTGCAACCTGTGCCATGGCTATGAGGGCTTTGAATTTTTTTATTACCAAGCCAATACTCTTCACCCTTTTGCGTAAAATTATTCACACAATAATCAATACAGTAGCCGCTTGGGTAATCCCAATGCCCACCTTTAATAACAACCGCTTTTGCACCCCAACTTAATAACTTATTTGCTGCGTCTTTAACGGCGCTTGGGCCAATTAAATACACGCCTGTTAATAATTGAGTTTCGTGCGTGTTAGGCGTTATTACATCCACCAGCGGCATTAAGCATTCTTTAATAGCACTTACGGTATCTTCTTCAGTTAATACGTCACCACTTGAGGCAATAGCAACAGGGTCGTAAACAATGACAGGCGGTACAGGCCATTTTGCCTTGTAATGCGCTATATGCTCACTTATTAATTGAATTTGCTGCACATTAGCTAACATGCCAATTTTAATTACTTTGGCTTTCATATCGCTTTCGAGCGCCAGTAATTGCGATTCAATAATATCGGTAGATACCGCGTTGATGGCCTCTACACCTAAGCTATTTTGCGCCGTAAGCGCGGTAATTGCAGTACAACCATGCACGCCAAAACTTTGCATTGCTTTTATATCGGCCTGAATACCTGCACCACCGCCTGAGTCAGATCCGGCAATTGTCCACACTAAATTATTCATACTCTTTATTTCCTTACTGCTGATGCCAAAACGGCATGCCCATTGTGGGGGTTGATGGGGCGGCTAAGTCTTTTTCGGGCATTGCTTTTGCCTTATAAGCAAAGCGCCCTGCTTCTACCGCAGCTTTAAATGCACGACTCATCGTAATTGGGCAACCTGCCCCAGCAATCGCTGAATTTAATAATACCGCATCATACCCTAATTCAAGCGCTTGGCAGGCATGCGAAGGTAAACCAAGGCCAGCATCTACAATTAAAGTTGTGTTTGGTAAGCGCTCGCGAATTGTTTTTAAATTATAGCTATTTAAAAGCCCTTTACCGGTGCCAATAGGCGCCCCCCATGGCATAAGTACTTCACAGCCTAGCTCATTTAAACGCTGGCAAAGAACTAAATCATCAGTGCAATAGGGCAATACTTTAAAGCCATCATCAATTAATATTTTTGTTGCCTCTAACAGCGTAAATGGATCGGGCTGTAAGTTGTAGTCATCACCTATGAGTTCAAGCTTAATCCAATCGGTAGCAAATACTTCACGGCACATTTTAGCAAGCGTAACGGCTTCTTTTACACTGTGGCACCCTGCTGTATTAGGCAGTATTTTAAGGCCGGTATTTTTAATTAATTGCCAAAAATCATCCCCTGCTGCCGCGCTTTGCTGCCGCCTGAGTGACACGGTTACAATTTCAGCCCCAGAGGCAACTATCGATTGGGTCATAGTATCGGGCGACGGATACAGCGCTGAGCCGATTAATAAACGACTATTTATTTGCTCTCCATAAATAGTTAAACAGTCTTTAGTTTGCATGAGCTTTATCCGCCTTGAATTGGTGACAGCAACTCAACACTGTCGCCTTCATTAAGTACATAGTTACCGTGCTGACTTTGTGGAATAAATTCACTATTAACAGCCACAGCAAAAGGCGCAACTGCACCAAAACTTTGAAGTACCTCAACGAGCGCTTTGCGATCAACATTAAGTAGCTCGCCATTAATTGTTATATTCATTTATTACTCACCCTATTTTTGAAACTGCATCGGCCACCAAAGCCGGCGCTAACATATAACCGTGGCGGTACAAGCCATTAATGCTAATTACATTTCCCTTTTTTAAAACCACAGGGCGGTTATCGCTAAATGCCGGGCGTAAGCCGGTTTGAATATTAAGTAATCGAGCCTCAGCAAACCCACTGTGCACAGTGTAAGCAGCCGAGAGTAATTCAAGCGTTGAGCGCACAGTTGCTGGGCCGCCGTCACCAGATTCTATTTCGGTTGCACCAATTACATATTCATTATTAGGCTTCGGCGCTATGTAAATTGGGTATCGCGGGTGCATTAAACGCACCGGTCTAGTTAAATTAACCTCTGGTGCCTGTAACCTTGCGACTTCTCCGCGCACCCCTCTGAGTGGTTTATCGGTTTTAGCACCAAGCCCTCGGCAATCAATAATATAGTCAAAGGCGCGGTTATTAATTTCACCGTTTTTAATACTTACTCGCTGATTAAACACAAACTTAACTTTACGTTTATTGAGCATGCTAAAACTTGTTTTGTAAAAGGCTTGGTTATCAATTTGCCCTTCGCAAGGTAAAAACACACCTTGGTTAAACCGGTTTGCAAGCTCTGGCTCTAACTTCGCTATTTGCTGAGCGTTTAATACCTGAGCACAGTACCCTGCTATTGGCTTTATTCGCTGAGTAAAGCTTTGAAGGTCGCCTTTATCTTGCTGATGCGCAACAACTAGCGTGCCTTGCTGCTGAAAAAATACGTCACCTTCAAGTTCGCTTATTATTTCTGGCCAGCGCTTTAGTGAGTTAAGCCCCATAATGGCTAAATCAGCTTCACACAATACCGACTCAGCAAGCGGGGCAAGCATTGCCGCAGCCACTTTACCGGCGCTATTTTGGGTGTGTTCATCACTTGCTTCAAACACCGTTACATGGTGCGACTTACTTAGCTCAAGAGCAGCTAAGCGCCCTGCTAAACCAAAACCCACCACAGCAATGTTATAAAACATAAAATCTCCTATTAGCCGCGCTCTGCAAATAACTGGCTACGAGCAATAAGGCACTTACTTTATTGCTCGTAGCCCAAGCCCTATATGGCTTATATCGCTTTGTGGTAAATTTCAGAGCCTGTTTGTTTAAACTCCTCTGATTTAGCTTTCATTTGCGCTTCTACATCAACCATTTTGATCTCTATGGTTTCACCTGCATTATTAGGGTCAATGCCACGCACTTCTAAGTCTTTAGCGTAATCACGCACTTCTTGGCTAATTTTCATTGAACAAAACTTAGGGCCACACATAGAGCAAAAATGCGCAACTTTACCTGACTCTTGCGGAAGGGTTTCATCATGGTATTCGCGGGCACGCTCTGGGTCTAAACCAATGTTAAATTGGTCGTGCCACCTAAATTCAAAACGTGCTTTTGATAAGGCATTATCGCGCTCTTGCGCGCCCGGGTGCCCTTTCGCTAAATCGGCGGCATGCGCTGCAATTTTGTAGGTAATTAAGCCTTCTTTAACATCTTCTTTGTTAGGCAAGCCTAAATGCTCTTTTGGTGTTACATAACAAAGCATTGCACAGCCGTACCACGCTATTTGAGCAGCGCCTATACCCGATGTTATATGGTCGTACCCTGGTGCTATATCGGTCGTTAATGGGCCTAATGTATAAAATGGTGCTTCATAGCAATGTTTTAATTGCTCATCCATATTGGCTTTAATCATATGCATTGGCACATGCCCTGGGCCTTCTATAAATACTTGTACGTCGTGCTTCCATGCAATTTTAGTCAGCTCACCTAAGGTGCGTAACTCACTAAATTGCGCCTCATCGTTAGCATCGGCAATAGAGCCTGGGCGAAGGCCATCACCGAGTGAAAAACACACATCGTACTGCTTTAAAATTTCGCAAATGTCTTCAAAGTGGGTGTATAAAAAGTTTTCTTTGTGGTGTGCTAAACACCACTTAGCCATAATTGAGCCACCGCGCGATACAATACCGGTTACGCGTTTTGCCGTCATTGGCACATAGCGAAGCAGTACACCGGCATGAATAGTAAAGTAATCAACGCCCTGCTCTGCCTGCTCTATAAGCGTATCGCGGAAAATTTCCCACGTTAGGTCCTCGGCCACGCCATTTACTTTTTCAAGCGCCTGATAAATGGGTACTGTGCCAATGGGCACAGGCGAGTTGCGCACTACCCACTCGCGCGTTTCATGGATATAACGCCCGGTCGATAAATCCATTACGGTGTCGGCGCCCCAGCGGGTAGACCACACCATTTTTTCTACTTCTTCTTCGATTGATGAACTTACCGATGAATTACCAATATTAGCGTTAACTTTCACTAAAAAGTTACGCCCCACTATCATCGGCTCGGTTTCTGGGTGATTTATATTATTAGGTAAAATAGCGCGGCCTCGGGCTATTTCATCGCGTACAAATTCTGGCGTAATAAATTCAGGAATACTTGCACCAAACGACTCGCCTTTGTGCTGCGCAGCAAGTAGTTCTTCTCTAATTTGTGCACGCCCCATATTTTCACGTACTGCCACGTATTCCATTTCAGGGGTGATAATGCCTTGGCGAGCATAATGCATTTGCGTTACGTTTTTACCCGCTTTACCACGGCGAATTTTTGGTAAATGATCAAAACGAATATGATCAAGGCCGTCATCGGCCATACGTTGCTGAGCAAATTGCGAAGTGACCGAGTCGAGCATTTCGGTGTCATCTCGGTTTTGTATCCATTGCTCACGAAATTTAGGCAAGCCTTTGCGTACATCTAATTCAAAATTAGGATCGGTATACGGGCCCGATGTATCGTAAACTCGCAGTGGCTCATTAGGCTCATACACAGGGTTTTCGTCGGTGCCGCCGATAAAGGTGTCGCTTAGTGTTATTTCGCGCATACCTACACGCACGCCCGGCTGGCTGCCTTGTACATATACTTTGTGCGAACTTGGAAACGGCTGGCCCGTTAAGTTATAAATATATTCAGACGCGGCTGCGCGCGTTTCTCGACGTGTTGATTTATTTGTAGTGTTTGACATGACTTACCTCATTGCTAAAGGATTGTCTTGTCAGATATTCCATAAGGAATAGAGAAAGATCGTAAAGCAGCTGTAATGCTACTTTGCGGCCTAATAAGATGACATTTTGTTGTGCGCATAAAAAAAGACGCACAAGCGTCCCATTTTAGGCAGCTTGTTCCCTACGCAGGTATTAACCTGATCAGGTTCACGGATCCCGCTTTCGCGATCTCAGCCTAAGTTAAGCTTAGGCACTCCGACAAGTATTGATATATAAAATTTGTTCGTTGATTTGACAAATAATTTGTCTAATCTGCGCTGAGTGTACGCCAGTTAAAAATTGCCTGCAAGGGGCTCGTTTTTAAAAAATCAAAAATTATTTTGGAATAAACACAAACGTTTGCTCGCCTTGCATCACCAATTGTTGGTTTTGCATTTTAAGCTCTGCGCCTTGTTTTAAAGCCTCTAGTAGCTGCTGCTCAAACTCGTCAAGCTCTTCACCGCACGACTTTCGCGTCATACCTAATTTGCTTACAGTTAAGCTACTGTTTTCAAGTTCGCCTTCGCCAAAAAACTTATTACAGCCAGCAAAACCGTTCACTTGAAGCGCTTCTATAAAACTCATGGAGGCGTTATAAGACGCCGGAATAGCTAAACCATCAACCTTTGATAATTGCCATTGTGTGTATTTTAGCTGCTCAGTGGTAACTGTCCCTGTTGATGCGCAACCAACACATAAACCGATTACAAGCATCGGTATTGCTGCTAATTTCATGTTACTACTAACTAATTGTCTAATTAGTGTCATAGTAACAATTTTTATGCTATTTATCCGTTAAAAATGCATGTTTTAAATGTAAATTTTTGTTCTATGATAGTTTAAAAGTTAAACAGCTTAATTTAGATCTCGGTTTTAAATAGGTTATCTATTTCAGGCGGTAAAAATGGTCGGCCTTTTTCGTTAACCGAAGTACCAGTTACAAGCGCGTTAAGCATTACTTTTTCATCACGCTTGCGCACCACTATTTGCTTAAACGCAAATTTTAAACGACTAATACGTACAGGCTCTACAGCCACGTAAAACTCATCACCCGGTATTAAAGAGTGTTTGTAATCCATTTCGCTACGTATCACTACAAGGTTAATTTTATCTTTTGCCAATTGAGCAAAATCAACACCTTTAGCGTATAAAAACTCGTGGCGCGCGTGCTCTAAATAATTAAAGTAAACACTGTTATTTACAATACCCTGTAAGTCACATTCATAATCACGCACTTTAAAGTCAACTTTAAAGGTCATATTAGTAATCCTAATTATTTAACGTATAATTGCCGCGTTTATAGCACATGTGTTGAAATAATTGCTACCATAGAAGTCCCTAAAATGGAGTTAAGTAACCCAATGAACTTACGTTTGTCTTTAATTACTGCCGCACTTTTACCGCTAATCAGTGCACCACTTGTAGCTCACGCTGATGACAGCGACCTTGAAAGAATCGTTGTAACGGGCGACTTTCAACGTGAAAGCATTCAAACGCTAAGCGCCAGTGCAAGCCTATTCAGCGAGTCTGAAATTAACCAGCGTGGCGCAAGTTACTTAGACGAAATGTTAGGTAGCACTGCAAACGTAAACTTTACTTCAGGTGCTTCTCGCGGTCGTTATATTCAAATTCGTGGTGTGGGACTTCGCTCACAATTTGTAGACCCAATTAACCCATCTGTGGGTTTAGTTATTGACGGCATTAACTACTCAGGCCTTGGTGGTAGCTCATTATTATTTGATATTGACCAAGTAGAAATTTACCGCGGCCCGCAAGGCACTCGTTTTGGTGCAGATGGTATGGCCGGCATGATCCAAATGGAATCAGCACAAGCCACCGCCGATCCTAGTTTAAAATTACAAGTGGGTATGGGCACATACAACTCACGCGAAGCAGGTCTTGCAGCAAGTACAGGCTTAACTGATGATACAAGCGCACGCGTAAGCTACTTTCGTAGAAAATCAGACGGCTATGTAGATAACCTATATTTAAACGACGAAACTCAACAACAAGATGAGCAAGTAGCCCGCTTTAAATTAAACAGCCAACTTACTGAGCATTTAAACACTGAGTTAAACCTACATTACATTGATATAAACAACGGTTACGATGCGTTCACGCTCGATAACAGCCGTAATAGTGTAGCCGACGAGCCAGGCCAAGATAATCAACAAAGCTACGCCATTGGGAGTAATAATACCTACACAGGTTTTGACGCCTTTGACGTAAATTTAAACCTATCAGCCATTGATACAGAGCTACTTTACAGCTTTGATGAAGACTGGGTATGTAACGATCCGAGCGAGCCACAATTATGTGCTGCAGGCTTACATCCTTGGGGCTATAGCTCTACTGATATATACACGCGTGATCGCGACGATCAATCGGTTAACTTACAATTTAACTCTAAAACAGGTAACTGGGTTGCAGGTGTTTATTACCAAAACCGCGATGTAGATTTAGAGCGCGAATACACATGGCTCGCAAGTCCATTTGCATCAACCTACGAAACCAGTAACGTAGCTGTATACGGCCAATTAGCCACACCTATTGGCCCTAAAACCACATTAATTACGGGTTTACGCGTAGAACAATACCAAGGTGATTACACCGACAGCAACGGCTTTATTGAAGATACCGACGACGTAATGGTTGGCGGTAAAGTAGCACTTGAGTACCAAGTGATTGATCGCACCATGATCTACGCAAGCATTACACGCGGCTATAAAGCTGGCGGCATTAACTCTGAAGCACTGGCTAAAGCAAAAGATGAAGGCTTAAACTTAAGTGCTGACTTTTTCCAGCAGCATACAAGCTTTGATCCTGAATACCTTTGGAGTGGCGAGTTTGGCGTTAAGGGCTCATCACTTGATGATAAATTTACCCTGCGTTTAGCGGCGTTTTATATGCACCGCGACAACATTCAGTTAAAAGCATGGCAAGTAGAAAATCAGCAGTTTACAGGTTATGTTGATAACGCAAGCTCTGGCAGTAACTACGGCTTAGAAATTGAAGGCAGTTACCAACTTACTGAAGATTTATTCTTAACCGGTAGTGCGGGTTACTTAAATACAGAAATTGACGACTTTGTAACGCAATCGGGCTTAAACCAAGACGGCCGCGAGCAAGCGCAATCACCTAAATACCAATACGCATTTAGCGCACGTTATAACTTTACGAATGAACTATACGGCATGATTGGTGTTGAAGGTAAGGACGATTATTACTTCTCAGATAGTCATAACTCACAAGCGCCGAGCAGCAATTTAGTTAACCTTAGCTTTGGCTACGAAGCCGATATGTGGGCAGTACGCGCATGGGCTCGTAACGTATTTGACGAAACAGTACCAACCCGCGGCTTTGAGTTTGGTAACGACCCACTTGATGGTTACGCTACACACACCTACGTTCAATTAGGTGAGCCAAGAGTAGCGGGCGTAACGTTTACGCTAGAGCTGTAAAATTAAGTTGTCAGTTGTCAGTTGTCAGTTGTCAGTTGTCAGTTGTCAGTTGTCAGTTGTCAGTTGTCAGTTGTCAGGTAAAGATTAGAAAACACCGCGTTTAATTAAAGCGCGGTGTTTTTTTATCTGAAAACTAATAACTTTTCTAAGCCCTATCTACATCAAACGCGATTACGTCTTTAATTTTATCTTTATCCGTTGCAAGCATTACTAGCCTATCTATTCCCATTGCAACGCCTGCACATTTTGGCAGTCCGTGCTCAAGTGCGGCTATTAAACGCTTATCCATAGGCACGTGATTTAAGCCATTCTCTGCGCGATAAGCGTTATCTTCATCAAAGCGTTTTGCCTGCTCTTTAGCATTAGTTAACTCATTAAAGCCGTTCGCTAATTCCATATTTTTATAATAAAGCTCAAAGCGCCCTGCTACTCGGTTATCGTGTTCACAAATTTGCGCCAATGCCGCTTGGGTTGCCGGAAAGTGATATACAAAACACGGTTTAGTTTGCCCAATGGTTGGCTCTACTTTCATACAAAATAACAGCTGCAATAAGGTGTCTTTATTTGTTTCGTTATTGGCTATATCAGCAAAGCCGTGTTCGCTGGCAAGTGCTTGTAATTGCGTAAGCGTAGCAGTTAATGGGTCAAGCGCTAACACTTGCTCAAACGCTTGTTGGTAAGTCAATCGCTCAGCAGGCGTTACATGTAAAATAAGCTGCATTAGCTCATCCATTTCATCCATAAGTGCAAACTCATCAAACCCAGGGCGGTACCATTCAAGCATAGTAAACTCAGGATTATGGTGGCTACCGGCTTCCTCGTTTCTAAAGGCCTTACAAAGCTGAAATATTGGCCCTGAGCCTGCTGCTAATAAACGTTTCATTGCAAATTCAGGCGATGTTTGCAAATAAAGCGGCAAGCCACCCGCGTGGCCTGGGCCTACAAAAGTAGTACTAAAACTTGCTAAATGCACATCGGTTACGCTTGCACCGCTTAAGCTAGGTGTTTCTACTTCCATTACATTACGCGTATAAAAAAACTCACGAATAGTACGTAATATTGCCGCGCGCCGTTTAAGTGTTTCTATGCTTGCGCTTGGGGCCCAAAGTGTTGCTGACATATTTTCTCCAAAAAAAATCCCAGCTTAAGCTGGGATTTTATAAACAATGTTAAAGCTTACTTAACACGGCCTACGTATTCACCGCTACGAGTGTCTACTTTAATAACTTCGCCAATTTGTACGAATAATGGAACACGTACTACTGCACCTGTTGTAAGCGTTGCAGGTTTACCACCTGTGCCCGCTGTATCACCTTTAAGCCCTGGATCAGTTTCAGTGATCTCAAGCTCAACAAAGTTAGGTGGAGTAACCGCAATTGGGCTGCCGTTCCATAATGTAATTGTACATACATCGTTTTCAACTAACCATTTAACAGCATCGCCTAGTGCTTTTTCGTCAGCAGCAATTTGCTCAAATGTTTCGTTGTTCATGAAATGCCAAAACTCACCGTCTGTGTATAGGTACGCTAAGTCGGTATCCATTACATCGGCGCCTTCAACTGATTCACCCGATTTAAAGGTTTTTTCAAGCACCTTACCAGAGATAAGTTTACGGATACGAACACGGTTAAACGCTTGGCCTTTACCAGGTTTTACCATTTCATTTTCTAAGATACTGCAAGGTTCGCCGTCCATCATAATTTTTAGGCCGCCCTTGAACTCGTTGGTGCTATAATTCGCCATCGTTTCCTCTATTTATATTTTTTCGAGTAATCTACGTGCCAATGATACAAAGAAATGAAGCAAATTTGCATAAAAACTGGCAAAAAGAATTAGCAAATGTAGTTACCTGCCCAAAAACCTTGCTTGAAATGGTCGGTTTATCGAGCCAAGCCCATGAAAACGACCTAAAAGCTCGCAGTTTATTCGCGGTGCGCGTGCCAGTCCCTTTTATAAAAAAAATACGCAAAGGTGATGCAAACGATCCCTTATTGCTACAAGTTATGCCGCGCCACCAAGAATTTTTGACTAAATCCGGTTTTAATAAAGACCCACTACTTGAGCAAGACAACTCCCAACCAGGGCTTTTACATAAGTATAAATCGCGTGTTTTAATTATGTTTAAAACTGGCTGTGCGGTAAATTGCCGCTACTGCTTTAGGCGCCACTTTCCGTATCAAGAGAACCAACTCAATAAAAGAAGCCTCCTTGATGCACTGAGTTATATAAAATCAGATACCAACATAAACGAAGTGATTTTAAGTGGTGGCGACCCACTTATGGCCAAAGACGATGCCATTAGCTGGTTTTTAGATGAGCTTGAGCAATTACCCCAAATTAAGCGTATGCGAATACATAGCCGTTTACCTGTCGTTATACCTGCGCGTATTACCGATGAGCTATGCGCGAGGCTAAAGCAATCACCGCTAAAAATTGTATTTATTAACCATATAAATCACGCCAACGAAATAGACGACGAGTTTAAAGCAGCCATGCAAAAGCTTAAGCAAGCAGGTGTTATGTTATTAAACCAAGCGGTTATTTTAAAAGATGTGAACGATACCGTTGATGCGCAGATAAATTTAAGCGAGGCGTTATTTGATGCCGACGTATTACCCTATTATTTGTATTTGCTAGATAAAGTTGAAGGCGCAAGCCACTTTGATATTAACGAAGAGCAAGCAATAAAAATAATGGCAGAGCTATTAAAAGCCCTGCCCGGATTTTTAGTGCCAAAATTAGTAAGAGAAATAGGTGGTCAAAAAAGCAAAACACCTATCGACCTTAAGTTAGGGCGTGTTAACCTTTGATGGTTGAATTTGCAGCAGTATGTTTGGCTTTTAGGCAAGGCTGAGCCTGTGTAGTGTGGTTATTCCCCATAAATAGGCGATAACGCAGCATAAATGCCAAACATGCGCTGCCCTTCGGGTTCTTCCTAGGGGCGATGAACTCTTTGTTGCCTACATGGATGTAGGTAAGGGGCGTGAGCAGGACGCGGAAGCTTTACTCGGTTTTTACTTATTCTTACATGGATGTAAGCCAGTAGGGTAACGCAGGAGCAGTTACCGAGCCCACTAGGTTTCAAACCTCGCGCCGCGATTTAATCGCCCCTAGATTGAACAAATTTCAATCCGCAAAGTTCAACACGCCCTAGTTTAAACGTACACGTTTATATTATTGCCAAGCGTTGCAGTGACCGACTGAGCCGGTGATTGCGCACTTGTTGCTTGTGCAGCACCTTCAATAAGTGCAAGTGCCGCTGCGCCATCTGCTAATTGCTGCTTTTTAGACAAAGCAGCGGTATATACTTCACCACCTTGGCCAGAGCTAGACATAGCGGGTAGATTTCCACCTGATATATTCATGTTATAAGCCTTAATCAACCTGACATTTAAATGTAATCCAAGTACTATATCGGCAATGCAGTACAAAGCTTTAGGAAATCCATGGATTCTATAATTGAACAACTCAACGCTAACTTAAAAATTGTTTATCGCCAAGCACTTGATGCCGACAAAAAACTAGATGAGCTACAGCAACAAGGTCATGGTAAATTTAAAGCCTTGTTCCCAGCTGATGCCGGGTTTAGTTTTGAAGCTAAACGCTTCAAGCCATACGTACTTGATGTAGCAGCCGATGTAGAAAGTTTAAGCACTGACGGTTTTGATGAAGAAAAGCTTAAAACAACAGTACTTAAATTACAGCAGTTACTTACGCTGTTAGCAACGTTTAAGTAAAGCGTAAAACAAATGCCGCAATTTAGCGGTATTTTGTTTAATCTAAATTTGGTAATATTTGCTCGCCAAACCACTCTGTAATTAAGCGTTTCTCATAATAAAATGACTCATCGCGGCCCATTTTTATTTTATCCATAAAGCCCATATCTTTAAGCTCTACATCGTTTGCTTCGCTTATTACGCTACCCTCTTTATCGGTTAGCGAGTAATTGAGTTTTAAGCGCGGAAAGTAAATTGGTTTTACTACACGTATTTCATCCATACCGCCGTAGCGTACATCGCCAGCTAAGTCGATATCGGTTATTTCTACGCTTAGCTTATATTCTTTTGGAAGTTGCTCGGCCAATTTAGAAAGATGCTTTTCAAACTGTGTAGCAATTTGTTTATGGTAAGACGATTTTGCTTGATTAGATGCGCGCACATCGCGGTAATCTTTAAAATCTTGCCATTTAACAACAGATTCTCCAGCATGCGCAAATGCAGGTAATGCGATACACATTGCCATAACGATTGTTTTAACTGAATTCATAACATTCTCCCAAGAGGCTGTACTAATTATTTAGACAAAGCCTAGTAATATAACTATTAATTTTAGCAGTGATTGATTAACTATAACTTAATGCGATATTTAGCATGTTACTAAAGCTATTTTATATGTAATTAAAGTAATTCACTCTAACTATATGACCCCCTTTGAATAATAAAAGTTACAGATAAAGCATGTAAATCATCATAATTTATGGTGAAATTAACTTAATTGATAAAGGTATCCACGGAGCATTCATGACAATTTTAGTAACAGGCGGCGCAGGCTACATTGGCTCTCACACCGTTTTAGAACTTTTAGAGCAAGGCAGCGACGTAATTGTTGTTGATAATTTAAGTAACTCATCAAAAGAGTCACTACAGCGCGTTAAAACAATTACAGGTAAAGAGGCAACCTTTTATCAAGGTGATATTCTTGATAAAGCGTTTTTAGACTCAATATTTGCCAAGCACACTATAGATAGCGTTATTCATTTTGCCGGTTTAAAGTCAGTTGGCGAGTCGGTAGCTAAACCTGTTGAATACTACCAAAACAACGTACAAGGTACGCTAACGCTTGTAGATGCAATGCGTGATGCTGGCGTGTTTAAATTAGTATTTAGCTCATCAGCTACCGTTTACGGCGACCCTGCAAGCTTACCGATTAAAGAAGACTTCCCTGTGGGTGGCACAACAAACCCATACGGTACGTCAAAGCTAATGGTTGAAATGATGCTACAAGATATCGCTAAATCAGATGAGCGCTTTGCGTTTGCTATTTTGCGTTACTTTAATCCTGTTGGCGCACATGAATCGGGCTTGATTGGCGAAGACCCTAACGGTATTCCTAATAACTTACTGCCATTTATTGCTCAAGTTGCAGTAGGTAAATTAAAGCAACTCGCTGTATTTGGTGATGACTACGACACAGTTGATGGCACGGGCGTGCGCGACTACATTCACGTGGTAGATTTAGCTATTGGCCATTTAAAAGCCCTTGATAAAATTGCTAGTAATACAGGTGCACTTGTATATAACCTTGGCACAGGAAATGGCTACTCTGTACTGCAAATGGTTAATGCATTTATTAAAGCAAGCAACCAAGAAGTGCCTTATCAAGTATCACCCCGCCGCCCAGGCGATATTGCTGCATGTTACGCCGCACCTGAAAAAGCCCTTAATGAGCTTGGTTGGGAAGCAGAACGCGCAATTGATGCCATGATGGAAGATACATGGCGCTGGCAGTCAAATAACCCAAATGGTTATAAAGGCTAGTAACCTTCACGCCTACAGTACCTTATGAATGTATTGTAGGCGCCTGGCTTTTTCGTGCAAAAAGCAAAACTCGAATCTTTAATACATTACGCGCCTTGCGCGTCGCGCCAACAAGTTGTGCGCCTGCGAGTTAATCAAACCACAATGTTAAACTTTGCCAGTAGACGTAGATCTTGCTCACGCGAAAAGCGAAGATTTTAATTACTTACATCTACTATCTACTATCTACTATCTACTATCTACTATCTACTATCTACTATCTACTATCTACTATCTACTATCTAACATCTAACAATAAATATTTTTATGTCTGCGCCCATTGCCTTAACAGGTTATGGTACACACCTGTTAATTGAATAATTTCTGGGCTGTCTTCTACTTTACTGCGCAAGCTTTGAATCGACATATCTAAATCAAATAATAATCCGCGTTTTTCATCGCTGTTTACCATGCTTTGCAGCCAAAAGAACGAGGCTAACCTACGCCCGCGAGTTACAGGCATAACGCGGTGCAAACTCGTCGATGGATAAAGTACCATGCTACCTGCGGGTAGTTTTACACTGTGAGAGCCGTAGGTATCTTCAACAACGAGTTCGCCGCCATCGTAATCTTCGGGTTCATTAAAAAATAGAGTCATAGATACATCAGTACGAATTTTTACAGGCGTGCCAGGTACTTGTCTAATTGCGTTATCTACATGCACACCAAACGATTGTCCACCTTGATAGCAATTAAATAACGGCGGAAAAATTTTTGCTGGCAGCGCTGCCGACATAAATAAATTACTGCGCGCTAATGCCCCCATAATAATTTCACCCAGCTCTTGTGCTTCTGGGCTATTTTCAGGCAGTTGTAAGTTATTTTTTGCTTTGGTTGACTGATGCCCCGCAGTAATACTGCCATCGGCCCACTGCGCCGCTAATAATTTATCGCGGCAATAAGCCACTTCTTCTTTAGTTAGTAGCTCTGGAATTTTAACTAGCATGCGCGCCCTCTCACATTTTTATTAAATAACTAAGGGCAGGTAATAGGCCTGCCCTTATATTTACTTATACTTTTTAATTTATTTTAAAATTAAAAAGAGTAGCTAGCTGTTAGGCTAAACTTACGACCGTTACCCGGTACGTAGTGTCCGCCACCTAGCTGATCAACATAGTCTTTGTCGCCAAGGTTTTCACCATTTAGTTGTAAACTAAGATCCTTAGATACGTCGTAAGCAACCATTAAATCAAAAATAGTGTAACCCGGTGCGCGTGAGCGCGTTGATGATGTACTATTGTAACGCTCACCTACATATTGTGCGCCTAAACCAAACGATAATTTATCCGACATATCGTAAGTAGTCCAAACACTTGCGCTATTTTTAGGCGTTCGTGCAAGCTCGTTACCAATTTGTGAGGCATCGTCGCCTAATGCTTTAGTTACTTCGCTATCTTGGTAAGTGTATGAAGCAATTACAGTCCACTCTTTAGTAATTAAACCTGTTGCTGAAAGCTCTAAACCTTGTACGCGTTGCTCACCGCCAAGTAGCTCATCTGTGCTGCTATCTGCAAATGGGTCATCAGTACGTGCATTGGTTTTTTCAGTGCGGAAAAGCGCTGCATTAGTTTGCAAACGGCCATCCATTAGGCTCCATTTTGTACCTAACTCGTAGCTGCGGCTTTCTTCAGGATCTAAATCTGCTGCATTTGAGCGTGTAGATACAGTAAGCCCTTCAGCTGATGGGTTAAATGAGTTGCCTGCACCTACGTAAATGCTACCGTTATCGGCTGGTTTGTACACTACCGCTGCGTTCCAGCTAAATAAATCATCACTTGTAGAAATTAGCGCACTTGGGTCATCGTAGTCATTGTGGTAATCGGTTGTAAAACTATCAAAGCGAATCCCACCGGTTACTTCCCACTGCTTGTTAAGTGTTACTGTATCAAATGCGTAAATTGCTTGGTTTTTAGCTTTTGCTTCAATGCTTGTACCATCGCGGCCATATACACCTGTAAATTCAATTGTTGCATTAGGGTTGTATAAGTCGTTACGTATTTCGTCTTCAATTAGGTTATCTGGCGTAGTTGCTACAAGTGCATGACGAGTAAATGTTTCGTTAGCTAGTTCAACACCTACTACTACATCGTGAGTAAAGCCTGCAAACTCGTAATTACCAATTAAATCAACCTGTATTGCTGCAAGTGAGTTTTGTGTATCACGTGTTTTTTCATCAGCAAAAGTGATGTCTGTATCGGTAGTAATTGAGAAATAACGCGGTGCCGTGGTTACTGACTCACGTTTAACTTCACCTAAACGTCCTTGCACACGTAGCATCGTGTTTTGAGAAAAATCATACTCGTAACGTGCAGTTGTTGAGTAGGCCTCAATGTCTTCGTAATCACGGTAAATGTTACCGTAAAAGTTATCGTAATCTACCGGAGAAGGACCACGCGCGCTATCTGCAAGCTCAGCAACTGGCGTGTCGCTGTATACCCATGCAATACCGTAATCTGGTAAGTTATCTTGGCGTTGGTATTCTAAATTTAAATCAAAGCGGCTATTAGTACCTAAGCCTGTTGCAAAGGCTACAGCGACTGCATTTGTTTCGTTTTCAACGTAATCACGCCCTGCAACATCACCTTTATCTGTTAGTAAATTAATGCGTAAAGCGCTGGTTTCGTTTACTTGAATATTAGTATCGAAACGACCACGGTAATCGTTTTCTGTACCTAAACGAAGTGATACGTCGTTAAAGCTATCAAGCTTTGCTTTTTTGCTTTCTAGGTTAACACTACCACCGGTTGCACCACGGCCCGAAACCGCTGAGCCTGGGCCTTTTGCCACTTCAACCGCTTCAATGTTGTAAATATCACGCGTGTAGCCTGCTACATCACGAATGCCATCTACAAAAATGTCGTTAGTTGCGCTAAAGCCACGAATAGACATGCTATCGCCAGTCGGTGCGCCGCCTTCACCAGCGGCTAAAGAAATACCCGATACGTTACGTAAAGCATCACGTAGGCTATCTACGTTTCTGTCTTTCATTACTGCTTGGTTAATTACCGTTACAGTTTTTGCAGTATCTAAAAGTGGCTGAGTGTATTTGTGCGATGTTGATTTTTCTACAACATAGCTAGACTCAGTTTTAGTCTCTGCTTTAGTTACCGACAGCTCTTGTACGTCTTGTGCACTTGCCCAAGTTGAAAGAGTGGCAGTGACTACCGCTGCAATTGGCTTTACGTAGGCATTTCCTTTATTCGATGGCTTACTCATGTTTACTCCGTGGTTGTTTTTTTTACCTTTAAGTAAGTAAAAAGTGTCTAACTCAAAGGTGCTATGTGTGATTTCGGGCAAAATCCTACCACCAAGATAAAATAATGTAAACGATAATTGTTATCAGTTGTGTTGTTGTGTGAATTCCTATATTGTATACATACTCAAAATTTAACAAGTAATGCCAATACATTTTATTAAATAAGCTATTCTGAGGCTGAAAAACCATTTAGCTAAGGCTAGCTGCGCTAGGTACTCCTCTTAAAGTGATTAAATTTATTGTGAATTGGTATATTTGCTTGTTGTCGTAACTTTCAGGATTGTTGTTAAGTAATGCGAAGCTTAATTAAACCAATATTTGCGGTAGTTGCACTGTGTAGCACCATGGCTGTAAAAGCCGATACCGTTAGCGAATTAGAACAACTCATTGATAAATGGCTAAAAATAGAGAGCCAAACTAGTGAATTAAATACACATTGGCTTGAACAAAAAAGCAGTATGGAGCAAACCCTAACGCTTTTAAATGCTGAGCAAGAGCAACTTAGTACTCTTAATAAAAACCGCGAAAAAAATTCAAGCGATCTTAGCAAAAAGCGCGAACAGCTCGTTACTCAGCAAGGCGAGCTTGAAAAAGATCAACAAAATTTAAACAGCCAGTTAAAACAAATCAGCCAGCAGTTACTTTCGTTGCAAGTACAGCTGCCGCCTCCGCTACTAAACAGCTGGAAAAATGCAGGCGATTTAGCCGACCCACAACTAAGCACCACTGATAAATTACAAACAGCGCTAAAGATGCTGACCTTACTAAATGAATTTCAGCAACGTATTTCAATTCACGAAATGGCAATTAAGCACCCCGACGGCCAAGAAGTATGGGTTAAACAGCTATATTTAGGCGCCGCACAAGCATGGTTTGTTAGTGAAGATTTAAGTTATGTAGGTATTGGCTTTCCTAGTGACTTAGGTTGGCAGTGGGAGTTTGATAACAGTATTAACGCAGAGCAAGTGGCGCTGGGTATTGCAGTGCAACAAAAAAAGCGCGCTGCTGATTGGGTAACGCTTCCAATGCTAAGTTATAAAAATAACGCACAGCAAGGAGCTAAATAATGACTTTTTGCCAAAAAATTAAAGCATTTAGCGCCATTCTTTTACTTACTAGCTGCAATTTAGCGTTAGCAGCAACGAGTGAGCAAGCCAAACAAAGCGTGCTAAACGATATTAAAACCGCACAACGCAGCTTAAGTAGTACGCAAAAAAGTATTGCCAAAGAACAAGCGAGCCTAGCAAAGCAAATATTTACCAAGCAGCAGTCACTAAGTAAATTACGCGAACAAGCCGCTGTTAACCGCCGTTTAGCTGACGAAAACACTTTAAGCCTTAACCAGTTACAAACCCGGTTAGACTCCTGGCAGCAGCAACAGCAGTACCAATTAAACTTGCTTAGCCGATTTGTTCGCCAAAATAGCAATAAAGCTTTGAATAACGAGCAAACAAGTAATAATCAAAACGAATTATTAAGCCAAGTAGTCTCCTTTATTAATGACCAAGAGCAAGCACTTTACCCTCGCTTTAAAAAACAAGCGGTGGTACTTAACAATGGCGAGCTTACTCAAGCTAATACACTGCAAGTAGGCCCTGTTGCCTGGTTTAGTACGCAAACACCTAAGCTAATGGGTTTATTAAATTTAGACGATGAATCAAATGCATTAAAAGTGGCATTGGTACAATCAAGCAGTGACGATAACCCGCTTGATAACACCCTAAAGCAAAACGGTGTAGGCGAAACATTACTTAGCTTTGATCCGAGCTTAACGCATTTAGTAACCAGCCAAGCTCAGCAAGAAAGCCCCTTAGAACACCTAGAAAAAGGCGGTTTATGGGCTATTCCTATTATTTTATTTGCCTGTTTTGCGTTAACTATTGCACTAATTAAAGCGGCTCAACTATTGCGTTTAAGCAAAATTAAAATGCACTCGCAAATGCAGTTACAAACGCTCTTTAAAAGTAAAAATAGCAGCGAGTTTGCAGGCATGCAGCAGCAATTGTTTAACCTAACGCTGCAAAGCGAAAAAGGCCAAGTGCGAGACGATCAATTGTTTAACCAGCTAATACACGATAAACACAAGCTTGATAACTTTATAGGCGCTATAGCTGTAACAGCAGCCGTAGCCCCCCTATTAGGTTTATTAGGTACTGTAAGCGGCATGATCGAAACCTTTAAAATGATGACCTTATTTGGATCGGGCGATCCGGAGGTTGTATCGGGCGGTATTGCACAAGCACTTATTACTACCGAGTTAGGTTTAGTTGTTGCTATACCGGCACTAGTTTTAAATGCACTGCTATCGCGCAAAGCAAAAGCGTATTACAGCCAGCTCGAAGGTTTTGCATTACAACTAAGCCAGCTAGAACAAGGAGAAAACAATGTTTGAGCAAATAGTTAGCAACCCTATTTGTTGGTGTATTTTGTTATTAGCTTTAGTTGTGTACCAACTGACTTTTCATGATTTATTGCACCTTAAGCAGTATCAGGCAAACCGAAACGGCTACTGGCAAGAAGTTAGTTCTATATTAACCGCAGCGCTTCCTTTATTAGGCTTGCTGGGCACAATTGTTGGTTTACTTGATACCTTTAAAGTCATGGCGCTTGGTCATAACGAACTAATGAGCGATGCCATAGGCGATGCACTATTAACCACTCAGCTTGGCCTTGTGTGCGCCATACCTGCGTGGTTAATGCAGGCTTATTTAGCCTACTCGCAACGTAATCCTAAATTACATGCATTAGTAAACAATTAGGGTAAAGCCATGCAGTCACGTTTAAAGCACAAGCTAGAACAAGAAGCTGA
Organism: Pseudoalteromonas carrageenovora IAM 12662; assembly: GCF_900239935.1. NCBI lineage: Bacteria > Pseudomonadati > Pseudomonadota > Gammaproteobacteria > Alteromonadales > Pseudoalteromonadaceae > Pseudoalteromonas > Pseudoalteromonas carrageenovora. The sequence goes on along the minus strand of NZ_LT965928.1, from coordinate 550,879 downwards.
GCAGCATATTGATATGTCGCCACTGCTTGATGTTGTATTTATATTGCTTATATTTTTTATAGTTACCACTGTATTTGTTCGTGAAAGCGGCGTTGAGGTAGATAAACCTCAAGCTGTATCGGCCAGTCGTCTTGAGCAACAAGTTATATTTTTAGCAATAACCGACTCTCAACAAGTATTTTTTGATGGCAGCCAAATTGGCGTAGCAGGTGTATGCACAAGTGTAGAGCAAATGCTAAAACAGCAGCAACGCCCTGTGGTTATTCAAGCAGATAAAACAGTACCTACAGAGCTATTAGTGCAAGTAATTGACGAAGCAAAACTTGCCGGCGCCTCGCAAGTTAATTTAGCGACCAAGCAATAATATGCACACGTTTAGCTCAACTAATAAAACAAAAAATAACCGCCATCCGCTTTTTGCGTTTGGCCTTAGTTTAATAGTGCTTAGCGCAGCATTGTTATTGTTGTGGTTAGGGCAAATGGCTGAGCACCACATGCAAGACAAAGTAGTTGTGCGCGAAATAGCGATGGTTGCCCTACCTCCACCACCACCGCCTTCAATATCGCAGCAGCAAAGTAGCGAGCCAATGCAAAGCTTAAAAGTGCAAGGTGCAGGCGCATCAATACAAGCAGTAGACGTTAAAATTAAAAGCAATTTAAGCATTGTAAAACCCGATACGCCAAGCGTAAAAGTTAACGCGCCACAATGGCAATCAATGAGTGTAAATTGGGATGCCTTTAGCTTAAACCAGCTCGATGGGCTGCCAACTCTACTTACCCCTGTTAAGGCCGTTTTACCAAAAAGTTTAACTCGCCAAGGTGTCGATGTATTTACACTAAAGCTTGATGTATTTATAGACGAAAGCGGTAGAGTAAGCTTAATAGAGGTTGTACAAAACCCTTACCCTGAGCTTAAACCCGCCATTGATAAAATTATAAAGCAAAGCCGTTTTAGCGCACCAAAAAAAGAAGGCGAAACAGTACGAGCTCACTTTATTTGGCCAATAGAATTTAAACCTTAAGCACCAACAAAATGAAAAATATGAACGCAATTAAACTGCCTAAATTACTTACTCGCACCCTTTATACTACTGTTATGTGCTCTTTGCCTTTATTAGGTATTACTAATGCATATGCAAGCCAAGTAAGTGCACCGCTTAAAGTCACGCTATCGCCTAGCGATCCTACTTGGCAGTTAGCTATAAATAATAAACTGTTAGGCCCAACCGAGGTGCTAATTGAGCCTACAGAGCGTGGCTTTGCTCGCCAAGTACAGCCATTACTACAAGAAGGTAAATACCAAGAGGTAGCAGCCCTTTTTAAAAGCCGTGATATAAACAGCGATAGCACAGCACTTAACTTATTACGCGCGCAGGTTTTGCTCACTTTAAAAGAGTTTAATAGCGCAGAGGCGGCCTACTTAGCGTGCTTAAAAAGCACTCCCGATTTAGTAAAGGCTCACCAAGGTTTAAGCCTTTTATACATGCAGCAGGCAAATTACACTAAAGCGCAAACTCACTTGGTGCATAGTATTGAACTTGGCCAAGCTGACGCACAAAGCTATGCGCAACTTGCTTATATTCATGTGCAACATAGTCAACCTTGGAGTGCCGTGGCCGCATACCGCCAAGCACTTATGCTTGAACCCGAAACAGCGCAGTATCAACAAGGGCTATTGTTTGCCTTAATTGAGTCGGGTGATTTAAGCCAAGCAAATGCATTATTAAAAGAGTTATTAAATAAAACACCTGATAACGCAGAACTTTGGTTGCAGCGTGCGCAAATTGCCCTGCAGCTTGAGCATAATAAACAGGCGCTTTCGGCCATTGAGGTAGTTTTAAAACTTAACCCAAAAGATACCAGTAACCAATTACTAGCTGCACAATTACATTTAAGTGAAGGCAGCAGTAAGCGCGCTGTTTCGCTTTTAAAACAAGGTTTAAAGCATGCCACTAAAGCGCAGCAAACCGACGTAATTAATACCACAATGCAAACTCTTGGCTGGCTTGTATCGCAGCAGCAGTGGGATTTAGCAAAAGAGCTAATACGTAGCGCAAAAAGGTTAACAAAGCGCTTACCAAATGAAGAACAAGCACAGTTTTCGGTATACAGTGCCCAGCTAGCTATGCAGCAAGGTAATAGTAAACGTGCGGTAAAAAGTTTAAATAATGCACTTAAAATAAATCCTAACTTGGGTGATGCTCTACTAAGCCTTGCCAGTATTTATCGCGATAAAAACCAGCTTACTCAAGCCAAGCTAATGTACGTACGCGCTCAAGCGCTGCCAAAGTATCAGCTTTCGGCTTGGCTTGGTTTATCACAAATAGCGATTGATTCAAAAAATTACCCAGAGGCGCTTAAGCACCTTAAAAAGGCGTATCAGGCAAACCCACAACGCCAAGATTTAATAACCAATATTCGCGCGCTGGAAAACATAGTTCGCCAAGAGGGTTAAGTATAAAAACGCAGTTTTTAAAATCGCTTAATAATTAGAAGCTGCGCTTTTCGCGTGAGCAAGCTCAACGCCTACCATAAGGTGTAGCTCTGGGTTTAACTCGTAGACGCACAGCTTGCTGGCGTATAAAACGCAGTTTTTAAATCGCTTAATAATTAGAAGCTGCGCTTCTCGCGTGAGCAAGCTCAACGCCTACAATGTAATATTAAAAAGGTGCTACCAATTTTGCATTTCGACAATGCGCGACTGTGTTCGCGCATATTCAAAACTTAATTTTTTACCTTCATAAAGCGTTTCTATCTGCGCCTGTGCATTAATTACTAACAGCTTGTGGCAATCGTAAAACTCATCAACCAATGCAATAAAACGCCGTGCTTCGTCATCTAAATAGTGCTCATCAAGCGTTTGTTTTTCTCGTTGGTAGCTATCTTCAATCCCATGCACTATTACCTTACCCGTAGCCCCTACCCCCATTTTAGGCACATTTGCTATATACAAAACATCAAACTGTTTGGCTAAAAATATATAATCGTGAGCGCTTCTAGGGCCAGAGCACAGTGCCATAAAATCAATCATCAGCGCATTATTCGCTTTAAATAAATATGGCAAAGCGCGCGAGTGCACCTGTAAGCTTTGATTTTTAGTCGCTTGAGGATACTGCTTAGTAAACAGTTTATTAAACTCATCATTGGGTAAATTAATAAAATAATGGCGGTTGTTTTTACCGTATCTAAAGCGGTGATCTTCCTGCCCGGCCACACTAATTATGTGGCAGTGGTTGTTAATTAAATCGATTGTAGGTAAAAATCGTGCGCGTTGCAGGCCGTTATAATAAAGCTGCGTAGGCCCTACATTAGAGGTTACCACCAGCACGACACCATAATCAAACAAGGCGTTAAATAACCTAGCCATAATCATTGCATCGCCAATGTCGCTTACAAAAAACTCATCAAAACACAAAACTTTTATATTTTTAGCCCACTGCTTGGCAATCAGCGTAAGCGGATTTTTTTGCCCTTGTAGCTGGGCAAGTTGACCATGTACTTGCGCCATAAAATGATGAAAATGCAGCCTTTGTTTTTCTGTGGTCGGTAGATTTTTATAAAATAAATCCATTAGCATAGATTTACCGCGCCCTACCGGCCCGTGTAAATAAACCCCTTTAATTAAAGGTGCTTTTTGCCACCAAGTTGTATTAACTTGCAGTTGTATAGCCAAGTTATTTAACGCGTTAACCGCATTTTGCTGAGCGCTGTCAACACACAGTTCTTCCGCCTCTATCTTTGCTGTATAAAGGCTTAATATTTGTGGGCTGTGTACTGTCATGGTATTTCACTATCAGCTATAATCGCGCCCATTGTAGCCGACTAAAAATGTGAACAAAAATGAAATTCCCTTGCCGCTTAGATAAATTTGTTAGCCATTTAGCAGAACTTCCTCGCTCAAAAGCACGCGCTGCAATTAAGCGCCAGGCTGCAACTGTAAATGGCGAAGTAGTTACTGCATTCGACTTTCAAGTAAAGCAACAAGACGAAATAATGTTTGAAGGTGAACAACTCGTATTTTTAGGTAAACGTTACTACATGCTAAATAAGCCCGTGGGTTACGTATGCGCAAATAGTGATGAATTACACAGAACGGTTTTTGACTTACTTGATGAGCCTAATATGGCCGACTTTCATGTGGCAGGCCGACTTGATATAGACACCACAGGTTTAGTTATTATTACCAACGATGGTGATTGGTCTCATAAAATCACTTCACCAAAAAATAATAAATTTAAAACCTACCTAGTAGAAACCCAAGAACCGATTACCGACGAGTCGCTTGAGCAATTGCGAGTAGGCGTTCAACTGCATAACGAAAAAGACTTAACACGCCCAGCAAAAGCAGAGAGGCTCGCTAACTTTGGGCTACGTTTATCTATTTGTGAAGGTAAGTACCATCAAGTTAAACGCATGTTAGCCGCTGTAGACAACAAAGTAGTAGAGCTACACCGTGAGCAAATTGCCGGTATTAAACTAGATGAAAACCTAGCCAGTGGTGAGTATCGCCAGTTAACTGTCGAAGAAGTTAAACTTTAAAGCGGTCAGCGGTCAGCGGTCAGCGGTCAGCGGTCAGCGGTCAGCGGTCAGCGGTCAGCGGTCAGCGGTCAGCGGTCAGCGGTTAATTTTGGTCCAGTAATTAAACCAGTCAATTGATATCTGATATCTGATATCTAATAACTGACAGCTGACAGCTGACAACTGACAACTTAAGATAGATCTCCCTTACGATTTAATTTGCACTAAATCGTAATCAGCCATGCCAGGGACAATTGCTTGTAGGCGTGACTCGGTTACATCTAGTGCATTTAAGCATTCACAATATTCTGAAGCTTTAAGCTCTAACTGATGCGCTTTTTTTTGTAGTGATTTATCAATCTCTTTTGAGATAATATCCATCCGCTGCCCCATATCGTTAATACGATCTTCTATATTACCTTCGCGCGATTTAAAGGCATCACCTAGTGATACTAAAATAGCACCTAGCGATCCATGTACTGCGGAGTGAATTTGTTGGCTTATCTCTTTAGTGAAAAAGTCATCTATTTGAGAAAGAGATTGAGGGGCAATAAAAAAGAAGTCATCTCCGCGCTTAAATTTATCCATTAATGCGCGTTCTACGTACTGAAGTTGTGTTTTAAGTACCTCTGGCTCTTTATCAGACATACCCTCAACTACATGCTCAATTGCACTTAAACCTAAGTTAACACCATCTGTAGCAAGATTTACTAATTCGGGAACTGTGTGGCGAATACCATTACTAAATTGCTCGAGTACTTTACTTTCGTCATCGCTTAAATCAACCCAATAACCACGTATAAACAGCTGATTATTATTGTTAATTTGAACACGAGTTTGGCCTTTATCAAGTATACGTATTACATCGTCAGTAATGATTAAACCATGGCGAAGCTCAACATCACATTGGGCCTGAGCAAATGCAGTGCTGCTTGAAAGTGCTATCGACAACGCCAATATCGAACGAGATAGAAACGCCATAAACACCTCAAAAAGACTAAAATGGAAGGCGGGTAGGTTAACAAAAAACCAACTTTATGCAAGTAAAAGTAAAGTTATCAGTTATCAGTTATCAGTTATCAGTTATCAGCTATCAGGACGTAGTAAAACACCGAGTATGCGTATACTCGGTGTTTTACTTTGTAATTTTCAAAAAGTTGAGTTTCTAAACTTTATATTAAATTGGTGAACCTGGTGGAATTGGTAAAGCTTCAAAATTGCTTGGCCATTCGCCTTTAATTAAAAACAATTTAATTTGCTCTGCTAAAAATTGCTTAAACGCGCTTTCACCAGTACTTGTGTGGCTCAGCATTGAGTTTTGATTAAAATCTTCGCCAAGCTTAACTAAATAATAGCGAACCTGTGCTTGTACCTCAGGGCTTACGTTATTACTTGCAACTAAATCAGCAAATGCTTTAGCCGTTAAGTACTGAGTACGCTGAGTAATTTTACCTGCCATAGTATTAGGTGATGAAACATTAAATATTTGCTTATATAACTGCTCTAGCATGCTATCTAAGCTATAAAAATCGTTACTGCGTGCTTGTTGCTGCGCTAACCGGTTTAAGCGTTGCGGATTTAATAAAAGCGATAAACTATGCTCTACGGCAACTTCAGGTAGTGCCATAGCATCAAGAGTTAAGCCCGTACGCCCTATTATGCTTTCGCGCGATTTAGACTCGCCATATGCCTTTGGTGGAATAAGTGAAAGTACCGATTCTGGTAGTAATAAATTGGCAGGCTTGAGCGTGGCTAAAATAGCGTTAACGGCTTCTTGCTGCTGCTCTTTTGAAACAACTTGCGCGCCTTTTACGGGGGCATCACCTCGTAGTTCGTACTCATAATTTACGCCTGAAATTAACTTAACTGCAGCCTCTACTTGAAAGCGGTGAAATAAATAAAGCGGCACTAGTTTTTCTTCTAATTGCGAAAGTGCATCACCCGTTTTAATGTTATTTATTCCAAACTGCGAAAGCGCTTTTTTACGAACGTCGAGCACTCTTAATAGCTCTTGTGATGGATTGGTACCGTTATCCCATAAATGGGCAGTTGGGTGTGCACCACCTTTAGCACGAGCGTCGCTATCTGATATAAACTCAAGGCCTTTAGCTTTATTCTCTTTTAATATTGCTGCAAGCTCAGCGCTTTCGTCTTGATTGGTAAAGTCGCTGTAGCCATATTTAATTACTTGGGTATCCCATGCGCCCATGCCTTTTGCGTAGCCGCGCGTTACATCAAGCTTACCTTGTTCATTAAAACTAAGTAGTGGGTGTGGGTAGTCCATAACAGAGGCTCTATCACCTACTGATGCTGCAAAGTTATGAGAAATCCCTAACGTGTGGCCAATTTCGTGTGCACTTAATTGGCGAATACGGTCAAGCGCCATAGCCTGTAAATTTTTAGCGACCTCATTACCTTTTAAATAGGGGGCGGCCAGTGCTTCGGCTATTAATATATCTTGGCGTACACGCAGCGAACCAAGTGTTACATGCCCTTTTAATATTTCACCTGTACGAGGGTCTATTACAGAGCTTCCGTATGACCAACCACGTGTAGCGCGGTGTACCCACTGAATTACGTTATAACGAATATCCATAGGGTCTGCATTACTTGGTAAAACTTTTACTAAAAATGCGTTTTTGTACCCTGAAGCACTAAATGCATCATTCCACCATTTACCACCTTCTAATAAAGCGCTTTTAACTGGCTCAGGAACCCCTGGATCTAGGTAGTAAACAATAGGCTCTACGGGTTCACTAATAGGTAGGCTTGGATCTTTTTTAGCTAGGCGATGGCGCGGTATATAGCGCACAAACATAGACTCGCCAAGCGGGGCTGCGTAATCTTTATGCTCAATACTCCAAAAGCCAGATTGCGGGTTAAACTTGCGCGGCGTGTAGTTATCGTCTGGTAATTTAATTAGTGAATGATGCATATGCACCGTAAGTGCGTATGGGTCGGCACTTACTTGGCGAACAAACTCACCCGGCTTTGTGCCCTTAAAGGTGAGTACCGCTTCAAGCTCGGTGTTTTTTAAAAACGCTTTTGAACGCTTCATGTAAACCACGCTTCGTGACTCATCAAGGCTAAAGTTACCTTGTTTACGCGCAGCAAGCTTTCGGCTTACACCGTGTACATCACTTAATAAATAAGGCGTGTAGTCAATCAGTGCGGTGGAATTATCTTGTGCAACCACTTTAAAGCCTGCGAGTATACTTGATGCAAACGCCTCTTTAATACTTTGCTGCTCAGCTTTATTACTAGTATTAGCACGGTAGTAAGTATTTACAGCGCGCAGCATTACTTTATCGCCAAAACGTTCAAACTGTACAAGGTGAGTATTTCCAAGTTGGCCTCTATCTAGGCCAATATCGTTCGAACCAATCCCGTATGGCAAGCTTTGCTGAAGTAAAAATTGTTGTTCAAACTTATCTACTTTTAAATAAACTTTGCCGTTTTGGGTATCGTAAAAAAACGAATAGTAGCCCGGAAAGTGATTCATTTGCGTAGTAAATTCATCAATTGACTTAATTGCTGCGTGCGCTTGAGTTATGATAGAGCACAGCACAGTAAAGAATATGTAACTTATTAGTGGTATTTTTTTCATAATCTTATCTTTGTTATTGGCGTTTTAAGTATGATTAGGTGGTCCCATTATAGGGCGCTATTTAAACAATACAGTTATTTAAGACGAAATTCAGCGCACTAAGTTAATCTCTCTCACATTATGATTAGCTAGTACACGTTATCAGGAAAATATAATGCGAAGACTCCCTCCAGTATTACTAGAAGACGGTTGCCCAAGAGAACTTTTGTCGTTAATTAGAACCATTTTAGCGGCATGTAAAGAAATTTCGTTTCGTGTTGGCCAAGGCGCACTTTCAGGCGTGTTAGGCTCAACCCTTGATGAAAACATTCAAGGCGAAACTCAAAAAAAGCTCGATGTGCTATCTAATCAGCTATTAAAAGATATTTTACTGGAATCAGGCACAGTTAAAGCAATTGCCTCTGAAGAAGAAGATTACACTGTTGCCGGTAATCAAGACGCTAAATACATTGTTGCATTTGACCCACTTGATGGCTCATCAAACACCGATATAAACTCGCTGGTTGGTACTATATTTTCGATTATGGAAGCGCCTGAAGGCTCAGATGCTGCAGATCAAAGCATATTTATGCAGCCAGGCCACAAGCAAGTTGCAGCAGGCTATGTACTTTACGGCCCATCAACTATGCTTGCCCTTACAACAGGTAAAGGCACACGCATGTTTACCCTTGATAAAACCCAAGGTAGTTTTTTACTAACAGAAGACTTTGCCACAATACCTGCCGATACCAACGAATTTGCCATTAATGCGTCAAACCAGCGCCATTGGCAGAGCGCTATGCAAAACTACATAAATGATTTGTTAGAAGGCGATACAGGCCCGCGCGCTAAAAACTTTAATATGCGCTGGATTGCAGCCATGGTGGGCGACGTGCACCGTGTACTTAGCCGTGGTGGTTTATTTACTTACCCTACAGATACTAAAGATCCAAATAAACCAAATAAATTACGCTTACTTTACGAAGCAAACCCAATGGCTATGCTTGTAGAGCAAGCCGGTGGAATAGCCTCAACAGGTACCGAGCGCATTATGGATATACAACCAGATGCCATCCACCAGCGTGTAGCGGTTATTTTAGGTTCTAAAAACGAAGTAGAAACGTGCTTGAGATATCATAAGTAAACACGTTGTCAGTTGTCAGTTGTCAGTTGTCAGTTGTCAGTTGTCAGTTGTCAGTTGTCAGTTGTCAGTTGTCAAAAAATACTAAGCCACATTTAATTTAAATGCGGCTTTTTTATTTATTCGTTACATATAATCGCAGTAGATTCGCATCTAAAAATGAGAGTCAGCCTAAATATCTAGTCCTTCAATAATGCCAGTAATTGTTCGAGCTTTTTGTGGCTAAGCTCTCCCATTTGCTCGCTATTGCTTAGCGCATAAATCACGCCTTCAAACTCGGCGCAATTTAAATCATCTCGCGATTCAATCACATTTGCCCACAGCTCCAAATCGTCAATATCAATTTCTTTATTTAAACAACGCGTAAGTACGTCAATTAGTATAGGTTTTGTGAGTGTGTACAGATAGGTTTGATTGTTCGAAGAGCTTGAAACAATCACACTAATGGCGCTATCTCTTTGCTCGCCAAATGTAATAAATTCAGCCAATGCTTTTTGTATATTCATAATATTTGTTATTCTTGCTGCTCTACTGTTAATAAGACCTAAAATGACTCAAATAAACTGCAGCCAATGTAATACAGCGCTTAACTGTAATGTAAGTGATATAACCGCATGTTGGTGTAACCAGTTACCCGCTATTTTACCGCTAGATAGCAGTGCAACAAGCTGTTTATGCACTCGCTGTACGCTTAGTAAAATTAATGTTTATTTGGAAAGTATTTATACCCAACCAATTAAAGCTCAAATTGAATTTGCTAAAAAGTTTAGAGGTAATGACAATTTAATAGAAGGGCTAGATTACACCATGCAAAATGGCTACATGGTATTCAGTAAGTGGTTTTTTTTAAAACGCGGGACGTGCTGTAAAAATGGCTGTAAAAACTGCCCATATGGCTATAAAAAATAGAAAGAGCCGATTAATTAAAACGACCCTTTTATAAGAGCGTGCATTGCATCTACAGCAATTTAATACTACCCGTTGCAATTGGCAGTGAATCACTTGCTCCCCATTCGCTCCACGAACCGTCGTAAACACTTAAATTGCTATATCCACATTCTACAGCAAGCAGTGCTAATACACAGGCTGTAATACCTGAGCCACAACTAAATTGGAGTTGTTGAGTATCTCCGGCTACTTCATTAAATTTAGCCTTGAGTTCATCAATAGGTTTAGACTCACCTTCATTTAATAAATCGGTGAACGCCAATGAGCAACTATTAGGAATATGACCGCTTCGCATTCCCTTTCTAGGCTCGGGGTCTTCACCCGTAAAGCGCTTATAGGCACGTGCATCTAACATTAACGTACTTGTATCATCTATGCTGTGAAGCACTTGCTGCTGATCAATAAAATAACCCGGTGCTAAATTAGCAACAAAGTTACCTTTCTTTGTTGGAATACGATAAGCGCTTTGGGTGCTGTAACCGCATTTAAGCCATTTTTTTAAGCCACCGCTGAGCACTTTGACATTATCAAAGCCCATAGCCTTTAGCATCCACCACGCTCTAGCAGCACTAAATAAATCATCTTGTTCATAAACAACTATAAACGAATCGTCATTTACTCCTGCTTTTTGCATTACTTGAGTTAACTGCTCACTGCTGCATAGGGTGTTAGGTATAGCGCTGGTAGTATCTGCAAGCTCGGTTTTAATATCAAAACGCTGTGCTCCTGGCAGTACTTTATCTACTTTATAAGTCCCTAAAACACCGGGGCGCAACATGCCTGCATCAAAAATAATTAATGCAGGATCATCAAGTTGTTCATGTAGCTGCTGGCAGGTAATTAAGTTTTTCATTTTATTTTTTTTGTTCAATTTTATCTAAAACGTTACGCAACTTAGTACTTGATGTATGTGAGGTGTAAGAAAAATAACAAATTTCAACATTGAACTTAGCAAAATCTGCTTCTATTTTTTTCCATTTTTCAGTCCCTTTCCAATCATCACCTACAAACATTTTATCAAACTTTAAATTGTTCCAAGCTTCTTCTTTGTCGTAATTAACCTGAGGGACAACCTCATCTACAAATTTTATAGCTTCAACTATTTCCATACGTTCTTGAAAAGGAATAACTGGCTCTTTATTTTTAGCCGACATACTTAATTCATCTGTAGTTACACCTACAATTAAATAGTCACACTCTAGTTTGGCTCTTTTTAGAATATTTAAATGACCAATATGAAATAGGTCAAAAACACCCGTGGTATATCCAATTTTTTTCATTTATAAAAACCTAGTTATTATCTGAGTTTTAAGTCCTTTTATAAATTTAATTACGTCCGAACTTTGATTGTAATAATTAATTATTTTCCATCAGGTATTGTACGATTCTCTGACTGGCCTTACCGTCAACTTTTCCGGCTAGCTTTTCAGATAAAGACAACCTGATATTAGCTAAACTCTCGGGTTCAGCGAGTTGTTGCTCTACTATTTTTTTCAAACCTTTATACTTTTTAGCATGTACGGCCAAATTGGCATATTCACCATAATCGCGATCCATTCGCTTTTTAAATCGATATGAGAATATTCCTCTGTAGCCCCATCTTAACTTTAAAAAGTCACACCAAATAACGGGCTTGTTTAACAAAGCAAATTCAAATAAAGCAGACGAAGCATCACTGATTAATAAATCAGCTTTATCTAAAAAGGGCACTAAAGAATAATCTTCTACTTTTGCCAAATATACATTTGGATATGTAGCCCAATGCTCGAGCAATTTCACGTGCTTTTTATAACGTTCTTTACTAATAGAAAAATAGTGAGGTTTTATTAAGATGTTGTAATTGCCAAAATGTTCCGGCCAATTTTTAGGAAATAACTCTAAACTACTCGGATAAAAGGTTGGAGCATAGAGAAGTGTTTGTTTTTCATCACTAAAGTTATTAAGTTCTAAAGCGCCATCAATTTTTTCATTGTTAAAAATAGGGTCTAATTTACAAAAGCCTACGTCAATAAATTTATCATCAGGGTACATAGACTCTAAACGAGCAAGTCTGTATGCACCCTCAACAAACCTAACTGTCATCGCTTTGTTTGATTTAGTGTAATAACTTGATTTAGGACCAATCCCATGCCCAAGCTGTGCACTTTTAGACACTTTATGTAATCGTTCTAAGTAACTAAAGGAATTCGCAAAAAAGACCCAATCAGCCTTTTCTTGCTCATAAAAATCCATCGCCTGGAGCTGATCATCAACCCATATATGATCTAGATTATAATCATCTATAACACGTTGGATTAAATGCTTATGGCTATTTTTATAAAATACAAATTTACTTTTGATGCCTTTCTCGGAGAGTTTTTTAAAAACAGGAACATATTGAGGTAGGTAATAAAGGCTTTGTGTGTCAAAAATTACATTCATATTTAATCACTATTATTTTTATTTATATTCTACCTCGAAAATGGCATAACAAAAACCAAGTACCTATATTTTTATAATTTCACTGCGTAAAGGGGCCATTCGAGAAAGAATCTCATTTTGTAAATTATGGTTTATATTTTGCTCATTCATAGCATTTATTAGTAAATCGACTACATGATTAAAGTCTTTTTCCGTTATATGCATACCCGTATGAATTGCCACCATAGAGTCGCCATCGTATTCACATGGGCCTTCTACTAACATACATATATGCGTAATAAACCCTTGCCTAAAATGCGCTATATTACTGTGCTCAAAGTAGTGTATAACTTGCTCGTCATTACCTATTTGATAAATAAAGCTGTCAACTATTCGAGCCAAACCGGCTTTGCCATCTAGCTTTTGATAAAGCGATAGCTGCGTAGAGCTTGAACACCCGTTTAGTAAAATTATACATATAAAAAAAATAGCGACGCTTTTCATTACCAATACCCTGTAACCGATAAATACCAGCCCGTTTGATCGTCCGCACCAGCAATACTACCTAAATCAAGGTATGCCGCTGTCACACTCACATGTTTATTGGGCATCCAGGCTACAAACAGATCTTTCCAGTCTTGCTCGCCTAAATTAAGGTTATTATTTTTTTGGCGATACTCAATACCTACAGCCACTTCACGGCTAAAAAATAGTGCGGTGCTGCCTTCAAATAACACTTTACCGCTACCATTTGACCCACCATAACCAAGTAAACCAAGTTGATTAGCTTCGCTATAGCGTGTGGTTACATTCCAAAACCAGTTATAGCCCGCAATAGCGCCTAAATGTAATTTACTTGCCGCTAAGTAATAATCAGTTCCGCTAGTATCTTGTGCACCTACAAGTGTTGCTACTGCGCCATCATCAAGCGATTTATGCTGTAAACCTAAGCTTAATTGTGGCCAATCGCTGTAAACTATATCACCGTATAAACGAATTTTAGCACCCGTGATAGATTGCTCTATTTCGGTATCAAGCGCGGGTACATCAAATCGTTGCTGAGCATAGCTAAGCTCTATTCTATTAAATAGATTAAGTTGTGCACCGCACACATCAAGAGTGTAATCAGTTACATCTGCACGGCTACAAAAACCATTTACAGAAAACTCATCTTCGCTTGCGTAACCGGCTAGTTGTGCCCACGGAACAATACCACCGCCACCACTGCCTTCAATTTGAGAAACACCCGGTGTGGCTAATAGCTTTCCATTACTCGCTAGGCTAGAAAAACTAGTCGTTAAAAGCAATCCTGCCAATAAACACTTAATTCTTTTCATAATATTCCTTTAGCCACTCTTCTAATAGGTCTGCTTTTAAAGGTCTACTTAGGTAATAACCTTGCGCATGATCACATTTCATTTCTTTAAGTAGATTTAATGAGTCTAAAGTTTCTACGCCCTCAGCTACCACCGAAAACCCCAGTTGATGACCTAGCGTAATTGATGACTGTACTATAAATTGATCTTTTTGAGATTCATCTAGTTTTAAAATAAAGCACTTATCTAATTTTAGCTCATCAATAGGTAACATTTTTAATCGCCCAAGCGATGTTTGCCCCACACCATAATCATCAAGCGATATTTTTACACCAACCTCTTTTAAATTTTGTAGCGCTTTTATGCCTTTTTCTTCATTTTCGATCATATCGCGTTCGGTCAGCTCAATTGTGATCAAACTAGGCGCTACGTTATGCTTTTTAAGAGTGCGCACCAGCGCTGAATGAAAACCCGGAAATGCAATATCTTGTGCAGATACGTTAATAGCCGCTTGTAAATTAATGCCTTTATTTTGCCAATCAGCAACTTGAGAAACCACGGTATTAACTACCCAAGCTGTTAGTTCAACAATAAGCCCCGACTGCTCGGCTAAATCAATAAATAACTCAGGGTTTACCCAGCTGCCATCTTTACGCTGCCAGCGAATAAGTGACTCTACTTTATCTATTTTTTGGGTAACCATATGTAATTTAGGCTGATAGGTCATAAACAGCTGCCCATCGTCATCGCTAATCGCTTGTTTTAGCTCATCAAGCATAATTAATCGCTCTAGATGAGCTTCGTCTTCGCCATTTTTATAATAGTGAATGCTTTCTTGATTGCTAGCAGCGCTTTCTACTGCAATAAGTACGCGGCGCATTAAATCGTCACTTGCCATCCCTTGTGCAGGGTACTGCACAATTCCTGCGCTAAAACGTAAGCTAATTTTTAGCTTTTGAATGGTATAACAAGCTTGCAATTGAGCCATTAAACCTACAATGCCACTTTTTTGATCCCGAGCTGCACCAGTAGGAAATACCGTTAAAAATTCATCCCCACCAATACGGGCATGAAAACCACCTAACTCATCTGAAAATTCGCTTATTCTACACGCCACGGCTTTTAAGCAATCATCACCAATACGTGGGCCTAGTTTATCGTTAATATGGCGCAGGCCTTTTATATCAATGGCAACTAACGTGTATTCGGCTTTGGCATCAAGCTCATCATCAAGTACTTCAAGCATAGCCGAGCGATTATAAAAACCGGTAAGAGAATCATGGCGAGCCTGAAAGCTAATTTGTTGCTCACGCTCATTTATATCGTTACCCACGCTATCGAATGCGGCAACTAAGGTGGCTATTTCTGTACTTTGCTTTTTGCCTTTAAACTCAAAGCTATAATTACCTTGCGCAAATTGCTTAGCTATTACAGAAAGCTGAGATAACGGTGTGGTTAAATTATTTGCAAATAAACTACTGGTTATTACCCCTACAAACATCGTTAAAATAGCTAAAATAATGAGTGTAAAAAGCAGGTTTTCGAAGTCTGTATAGCTTTGTGTTAAATCGGCACTTAATAAAATAATAATTGGATGGCTCGCTAACGAGGCCAGCTCTATATCTAAATTTCGATACACTAAATACTCGCCAAAAAAGCGTGTTGTAGTAACAGTATTAAAATAAGAAACAGGTTCAAATGGGGTTGGTCGCTTTGCTAAAGAGCTAATAACTATCTCATCAGCACTGCCAATAAAACTAACATCCATTGAGGTTAAGCTTTTTAGCTCATTAGCCACACCGTCATCTATTTTAAAACCCACCAAACTATAGGCTACCGTACGCGGTGCTCTAACAGGCAGTAAAATAACCTGGTAAAGCGCATTGTTAAGAACCACAAAGCTCGACTCTTCAGGTGCACTTAATAGCTCTTCCATTAGTGGTTGTAAATTATGTGCAAAAGCATCTTCGTTAGTATTAGCCGAAATTAACTTGCCCGACAAATCGAGCAGTAACATTAGCTCTGCATCAATACGCTGGCTATGGTTAAACAACACACTACTTATAGTGCCCGCATCGCGCGTAGCAACCGCTTGCTTAAAGCCAAAGTCGGAAGTAAGCACCTTTGCAGCCGTCAGCAGTAAGCTTTCTTTAGATTTTAGATATTGCTTATAAACACTTTGTGCAACATTAATATCTTGATTTACTTTTTCTTCTTGAAACTTACTTGTAGACCACCAAAAACTGAGCAAACTGACCAAAGTGGTTAATAACACTAAGCCTACACATAAAATGGTTATACGGTTTCGTAAACTATTAGTCATTACCGGCCTTAAATTTACTGCCAAACGTATTTCGAGGAGCGGGGGATGAAGTATTTACAGTGACTAGCAACTGCTTTTGAGAGTTAATTGTTATAATTTTTTTATTCTCCAGCGGTGCTGTTTGAAGAGGATGCCATACACTCACTTGCGCAGGTAAAGTGTCTAACGTGAGGCTAATCAGCCCTTTTTTATCGCTTTTATATACACTTTCGCTGCTAGCAACATAAATGTAGCCCACCATAGAGTCGTGAATATTACAGCCTAAAACAACAACACCTTGCTGATCAAACGTAATTGGCTCTTTTGGTTGGCCAGAATATAACCTTAGCTGAAAAGGCTTAGCTTGTGAAAAAGAATATACATGATGGCGAATATTATCGCTGTTAGGAAAGTTAACTTGCTGGCCTTGTTGTACTACTAATAACTCAGGTAAAAACTGTTTATGAACCTGATCCATTACTGCAAGGGGTAATGTTTTTGATGCTGAATGAGTGCTTGCATTAATTAGCTCAATAACGGCGCCCGATAGTTTTTGGCCGTGCTGATCTTCTAATACTAAATTTATGTCCGCACTTGAGGCAAACTGACTGTAAAACAAACCTATAGCTAAAAAATAACTATGTTTTGCATATTTTTGCAATGCCCGCTTAAACATAACAACACCCAAACATTAATGTTAGGTTAAGTTAATTAGAGACGAGCACTAATTGCAAGAATTATAGCCCAGTAACTAAAAATAAAAACTGGGCTAACTCGTTATTACATACTTTAGTATTGTTATTTTACAATAAGTCCGTAATCGGCATCTAAAATATCAATCACTTCTTGGCGAGGATCTTCAGGTATTACAATATCTTTACCTACAATTTTACTTGCTATGCCTACATAAGTATTCGAGACTTCAAGCATAACAGCCTCTGGTAAAATGTAATCTTTAGCGAGTTGCTCGCGCTCGTCCATACGATCTTTGTTTAATAACACGTCACTTTCTGGCACGTTAGAAATTAATAACTGACGAAATCCCTCTTTAGAGTTTTCAACTATTTTGCCATCGCGGTAAGCCGCTTCATCCCATATGCGCGAAGAGTCAGGTGTACCTACTTCGTCAATATAAATAAGTTGTTGTGCACCGTTTAAGTCCTCTACATAGCCAAACTCAAATTTTGTATCAACAAAAATTTGATCAAGCTTTGCCAGCTCATCACTAATTAACTTAAAACCCTCAACCAATAGTTTTTCGTATTTAGTAACGTC
Organism: Pseudoalteromonas carrageenovora IAM 12662; assembly: GCF_900239935.1. Lineage (NCBI taxonomy): Bacteria > Pseudomonadati > Pseudomonadota > Gammaproteobacteria > Alteromonadales > Pseudoalteromonadaceae > Pseudoalteromonas > Pseudoalteromonas carrageenovora. The sequence continues at coordinate 533,393 of NZ_LT965928.1, read as the reverse complement.
ATCAGCTGATTTAAAGTTAAATACATCTAAATTATCAGTGATATTAGCACGGGTAATATTCACATCATCAACAGGTGGAATATCGGCAACACCTTCAATAATGCCTTTGGTTGAAGGAGTAATAAGTACATCATCAAGCTTTTGGTTAGCTTTTAAACCCTCTGGTAAATCTATACCGCAAAAATTACGTGTGCCTTTTGCATAGTCGCGCCACATGCTGCCAGTAATATATTGGCGTGCAATGGCTTCTACTTTAACGGTACTTGCTTTGCGTACAATCCATACATAGGGATGCGGAATATCAACAATGTGATTCCCTGCAAGGCCTGCTTTATCGAATAACTTAAACCAATGAGATGCAACTGAATTAAGTGCTATACCTTTACCCGGCACGCCGTTTAAACCATTTTCGCCTTGCCAAATACAATCAAAAGCAGAAATACGGTCTGAAATAACCATAATTGCTAACTCAGTACCTTGAGGCACCTTGTAGCCTTTATCTTTAATGAGTCGAGCGCTGTCTTCGTCTGTTAGCCAATAAACCGAACGAACTTTACCGCTGTGTACTTCACCTTTAGTGCGAATGGGTAAATCATCGTTTACGTCTAAAACTTTATAGCTAGTCATGCTATCTCCGGGGTTAGGGATGCTCAATGAGCAAAGTATGGTATGGGGTTATAAGCGCTATATAATAAATCAGCCTACCCTAAAGCTCAATCAGCACTGAAAACTAAATAACCTGAACTCTGGTTAAGAGACTCACTAACATATTGAATTATGGTGACATTTAAATTTATTTTCTCTAGCCAGAGATTTTCAATGAAAACAAGGCGAGTTTACGCGTCAATAGCTGACCTATTGCAAGTAAATTCAACGCAGTTAGCGCTGAAAATAGCTGCTAGAGATAGGTTTATTATCCAGAGCTCAGGTTAAATAACCACGCAATATTTATATGGCTGTAATAATGCGGTAAACTCAGCGTGCTAACCAAAGGGGTGCCGCTTGAATTACTTATCTGCTACTAAAAATAAAAAGTACTTGATGTATATTTCTCAAAATTACTCATACGCTATTTTAAGACCTTTGCAGGCGCAAATTTTAGCGCACGGAGGTGAAGTACGTTGGTTTTTAGCTGGTAGCGAGGTAAACCCTAGTTTTTTAAGCTCAGATGAACAGCGATTGCATACAATTAGTGATGTAAGAAGCTGGAAGCCAGATATAACGTATATTCCGGGTAATATTGTTCCAAGCTTTATTCCAGGTAAAAAAGTAGCTGTTTTTCATGGTTTTAATTCAGAAAAGCGTAGTTCTGAAGGAAACCGAGGGCACTTTACCATTAGAGGCTGCTACGATTTATATTGTACGCAAGGCCCTAACACCACTGAGCGCTTTAAAGAACTTGCACAGCAGCATGGTTTTTTTAAAGTAACCGAAACAGGTTGGCCCACCTTAGACCCTTTATTTAGCGACTCACAAAGTAACCCATATAGCAGTAACGACCCACGGCCTACACTACTTATTTGCTCTACTTTTTCACGAAAGCTTTCGCTAGCCCCTAAATTATTTGAGCAGATAAAGCGCTTTAGTGAGCAAGGTAAATGGCGAATTTTAATGCAGTTCCATCCAAAAATGCCAAGCGAATGGGTTAAAAAATACAAAGCGTTAAGTAATGAAAACTTAACCTTTATAGAAACAGACAACGTGTTACCCTTGCTCAAAGCTGCTGATGTAATGCTGTGTGATACATCATCAATACTACTGATGTTTTTACTCCTTAGAAAACCAGTAGTCACTTTTTGCAATCAAAAACCGATGCCTCACTTACTTGATGTAACACAAGCCGATGAAGTAGAAGCCGCCATAGAGCATGCATTAACAAAACCTAAAAACTTAATGCAACATATTGAAAGCTACTGCCAAGAGCTTCACCCATACACCGACGGCCAATCAAGCCAAAGGGTGCTAAACGCAGCAAATGAGTTTTTACATAAAAACGAAAAACTAAAACCTAAACCTCTTAACCTTTTTAGAAATTTAAAAATGCGAAAAGAGTTCAACTTTTGGGGTTGGTAAAACTACACAATGATTAGTCTTAATAACGTTACCTTTAAATGGCATAAAAACGACCCTATCCCCACGCTCAATATACCTACCCTAATAATAAATAAAGGTGAGCATGTTTTTTTACATGGCCCTAGTGGCTCGGGTAAATCAACATTATTAGCACTACTGGCAGGTATTAATACCGCCACCAGCGGTGATGTTTTAATATTAAGTCAAAATTTAAATACACAAAGCAACACCAAACGAGATGCCTTTAGAGCAGATCATATTGGTTATATTTTTCAAAACTTTAATTTGCTCCCTTATCTATCGCCAATCGAAAATGTAACGCTTGGCTGTGAGTTTTCAAAAAGCCGACAACAAAAAGCCTTAAAACAGCACTCTGAGCCTAAACCTTCATTACAAAAAGAAGCCGTACGTTTACTAAACGCATTAGGGCTTAATGAGCAGTACCATAATAAAGATGTAGCCACATTAAGTATTGGCCAGCAGCAGCGTGTTGCAGCAGCCCGCGCATTTATAGGCAGCCCAGAGCTTATTATTGCCGATGAGCCCACTTCAGCACTTGATGCAAACAACCGCCAAAACTTTATAAAGCTGTTGTTTGAACAAGCAAAGCTCTCCAACAGTACTTTAGTTTTTGTAAGCCACGATGAAAGCTTAAAACCGCTATTTGATCGTGCTATTGATCTAATGAGCTTGCAGGAGCCACTATGATCCTTACTAAACTTGCCTACAAAAGCTTATTAAATCGTCGTGCAAGCGTATTACTCACGCTTTTTACCATCGCTATAAGTGTAATGCTGCTTTTAAGCATTGAGCGCATACGAGTTGATGCAAAAAGTAGTTTTAGCAATACTATTTCAGGCACCGATTTAATTGTGGGAGCGCGAACCGGCGATATACAATTATTGCTTTCATCAGTATTTAGAATTGGCCATACAAATAATGGCGTAAGCTGGCAAAGTTATGAATACATTACTCATCAACGCGGCGTTAAATGGAGTATTCCTATAAGCCTTGGCGATAGCCATAAAGGCAAAGCGGTACTTGGTACAACGCTTGATTACTTTGCGCATTACCAATTTGCTAAAAAACAGAACTTAACCTTTAACCAAGGGCATGCCTTTACAGCCATTAACGAAGTAGTACTAGGAAGTGATGTAGCAAACCGCTTAAATTATAAATTAGGTGACCAAATAGTTATATCTCATGGTATGGGCAATACCAGCTTTCATCACCATAAAGACAACCCTTTTAAAGTTATCGGCATTTTAAATGCCACTGGCACGCCAGTGGATAAAACCTTACACATACCACTGGCCGCAATTGATTTAATACATGATAGCTCTGCTCATAACGAACACGATGAACACGATGAACACGATGAACACGATGAACACGATGAACACGATGAACACGATGAACACGAAAAGCATAATGATTTAACGGGGCACCCCAAACAAATTACCGCTTTTTTAATGGGCTTCGATTCGCCTTTATACACGCTACAAATTAGGCGAAATATAAATCAATATAAAAAAGAAGCACTGCTTGGCATTATGCCAACGGTAACGCTTAAAGAGCTGTGGCAAATGTTAGCAATAGTCGAAAAAGTATTACTGTTGTTTTCGGGTGTTGTAGTGCTGGTTAGTTTATTAGGTATGCTCACTACGCTGCTTGCTAATTTAAACCAACGACGACGCGAACTTGCTATATTGCGCTCTGTAGGTGCTCGCCCTTGGCAATTATTCACGCTAATAAGTATTGAGTCACTTTTTACCACCTTGCTCGGGTGCATTGTAGGCAGCGCGCTTTATTACTTAGTTATGCTTTTAGCCAGTAGCTATCTACAAAGCCACGCAGGCATAAGCGTAAACATAGCTATGCTCTCTTACTATGAACTCACCTTAATAGGCGTTATTATGGCTGCCGGTTTTATTATTGGTTTAATACCCGCCACCCGAGCTTACTTTTACTCACTCAGCGATGGCATGAGTATAAAAATATAATTTTTTAGGTATCCCATGACGTTTTTTAAAACAGTAGTTAATTACAGCTTATGCATTAGCTTATTATTTATAAGCTTTATTAGTAATGCCAACCCGCCAAAAGAGATTTTTTGGGAAGATTTAATTCCTAAAGGCCATGTACAAATAGATACACAAGCGCAAGCCAATCATGAAGGCAGTGAGCAAAATTGGGTGCAACCCGATTTAGATGCACCAGTAGTAAAAGCGCTTGATGGAAAATCTGTGAGTTTACCAGGTTTTGTAGTGCCGCTAGAGGGCGATAGCGAAGTGATCACCGAGTTTTTATTAGTGCCATACTTTGGCGCGTGCATTCACGTACCACCACCACCGCCAAACCAAATAGTACATGTAACAATTAAAGGCGGCGTACCTATCGACAGTTTATACGACGCAATAGTAGTAACTGGTATTATAAGTACACAGAGCTGGTCAGGCGAAATAGCCCAAGTAGGATATAAAATGAAAGCGGTAGGCGTAGCGCCGTTTGAATTATAAGTTCAGCGGTTAGCGGTTAGCGGTTAGCGGTTAGCGGTTAGCGGTTAGCGGTTAGCGGTTAGCGGTTAGCGGTCGATTTTAGTCTAGCAATTAAGCCCGTCAACATTTTTGATAACGCCACAGTTTCATCTAACCAAACTGTACCTACAGGCTGTTTGATATAACCTATATCTATTCCAATATAAATTTGGGTCCGGGCTTCTGCAAGTGATGATCGAGCAATATCTAAAAACCTTACTTTTTCTTTATTACTTTCCCTAGTCATACCCTCTGCAATGTTGCTCGGTATAGATAACCCAGAACGAGTTAGTTGATCCCTAAATCCAAAATCCTTTATATAGGCAGTCTCTTTGTAAATTTGCGCACTTAATCGCGCTGAGCGTTTCCAGACATCCAAACTTTCGAAGTTCATAATTTAAGCCATTAGCTATAAGCTTTGCTTATACTAGACCTCATTTCGAAAAAGTAAAAGGCTGTAAGCATATACTAACTAGCTTACCTACAAAGCCCTACGACAGATAGCTGAAAACTAATAGCTAATAACTGATAGCTAATAACTGACAGCTTATAACTGATAGCTGATAGCTGATAGCTGATAGCTGATAGCTAACAACTAACAACTAACAACTGACAACTGACAACTAAAACCTAAAAACGCCCTTAAATTTTCTCTAATACATACTCAGCGCGACTCACTTCAAACTCTTTTCCTTGCTCTACAAATAGTCCTGTTACTTCAGCATTATCAATAATCATTGCGTAACGGCTAGAGCGAGTGCCACCAAAACCGGCAGTGTCTTTATCAAGGCCTAGTGCTTTGGTAAAGCTTGCATCACCATCTGCAAGTAATGAAATTTCTTCTGCGTTTTGCGATTCACCCCACGCTTTCATCACAAATGCATCATTTACCGATACGCAGTAAATAGCATCGACACCTTTAGCCTTTATTTTATCAGCAAGAGTAATAAATTCAGGTAAGTGCGCATTAGAACACGTTGGTGTAAAAGCGCCTGGCACTGCAAATAGCACTACCTTTTTACCATCAAACAAATCTTTATTAGTAAGTGTTTGCATACCGTCATTAGTTAACTGTGTTAGTGTCACATCTGGTAATTTTTGGCCTTGCTCAATCATGATAAATCCTTATTGGTGTTGATATAATATACGGTTACAGCATATAGCATTTACTAAACAGATGTTATAAAAACCGTTTTCAGTAAAACATAAAGCCTATTATTTTTTGCATATCTAAAGCGCAGCACCCTCTAATTTCTTTTTGAATAAATTACTTTATCAGGGTCAGATCAAATAACTAATAACTAATAACTAATAACTAATAACTAATAACTAATAACTAATAACTAATAACTGACAACGGATAACTGATAACTGATAACTAACAACTGATAACTAATAACTAATAACTGATAACTAATAACTGATAACTAACAACTGATAGCTGATAGCTGACAGCTGACAGCTGACAGCTAAAAACTAACAACCCAAAACTACTGCCTATAAACGCTTTTTCCTTTCTTACTAACGTATTTATTGCTAACCTCGCATTAACGTTTTTACTATCATAAAATTTGCTAACGGAATAATTATGCTCAAAAAAATATCACTGTTTATAGGGATGGCAATCAGTGCAAACGCAGTTGCTAAAGGAGGTGTGTCACCTTACTTACCTTTAAACCAAGTACCTGAACTTGAGCACCAAGTACAACGGCTTTTAGCCGTAAGTAAAAACACTCATATAATGAGTAAACCTTATAAAGCGCACGATATTTACAACGTGCTACAAACTATTAGGCACACTTACCCCGAGCTATATCAAACACTTTCGTACCAACTTAGTCCTTATATTCAAAGCGATGCTGGTGCATTTGCAAAAGTGACTATTGCCGCAGGTACAAAAAATAAAACATTGCCAAACCAACGCGGACAAACCACTAAAACCAACTTAATTGTTGAAGGCGGCGCATACGCCAACTTTGGTCGCCATTTTGGTGTAAGTGTGGCAGGCATAGCCAACGAAGACGAAATATTGCCAACACAAAGCTTTGTTTACCTAGGTTATAAATACGCCCAATTAGATATTGGTTACCGAGAGCATTGGTACTCACCATTTGAAGACAGCGCCATGCTACTAAGTACACAAGCTAAAACAACGCCTTCTATAACGCTTAGTAACGTAGAGCCAATAACTAGCTTTAACATTCGATACGACATGTTTATAAGCCAAATGACCGAGCAAAGCGGCATATTAAAAGAGGGTAAACAAACAGGTGTAGATAGAGTTTACGAACCTGGTAAGCCGTACTTATTTGGTTTTCATACAAGCTTTGCTGCTACCGATAACCTAACTATTGGTTTAAGCCGCTTAATGCAATTTGGTGGCGGCCCGCGCAGCGTAACGTTAAAAGACTTTGCTGAAGGCTTTTTTAGCCCAGGTAGTAAAGACAATATAGGGCGAGAAGATGCTGATGAACTTGGAGAAAACTACGAACTAGGCGATCAATTAGGCTCTATTACCTTTGAATACAATAACAGTATTTATTCAATGCCTTATGAGCTTTATGGTGAAGTTGCACTGGAAGATACCTTAGGCGGCTCGCGTAATAACGCCTATAGCTTTGGCCTATACTTGCCATTTATTGCTAACAACCACAGCTTACGCTTTGAGCACAGTAACTGGCAGTTTCTTTGGTACGCAAATGGTATTTACTTAGACGGAAACCGTAACTCGGGTAATGTTATTGGCCACTGGGGTGGCGATGAGCACGAATATACCGACTATACTGCAGCTAAATCAATGAGCGTAAATTGGCATTGGCAATTAAGTCCTATAGAAACACTTAATACCACTGTGCGCTCACTTGAAAATAAAAACTCTGGTTATAAAACGGGTTACGAGCTGCAAACAGCGTATACACGTAAATTAAGTAAACCAATAATGGGTGCTAAAAGTTGGGGTGCAGAGCTTTATCAAGGAAAGGACGTATACGGAGAAACGTTTGCTCGCTTAGGTGTTTTTGCTAACTTTTAAAACTTATAAGCAATACAGCACTATGCTAATAAAATTATAATTTATTAAAAAGTCTTCTAAGTATATGTTTACTTAGAAGACTCAAAAACTTTTACTTTTTAATCGCTACCAAATAAATCTCGTGTGTACACTTTATCTGCAATGTCACTTAGCTCTTCAACCATACGGTTAGAAACCACAACATCAGATATTTGCTTAAACTCGTTTAGGTCTTTTATTACACGCGAATGATAAAACTCGTTTTCTTCAAGTACTGGTTCAAAAACAACAACCTCAATACCTTTAGCTTTAATGCGTTTCATTATGCCTTGAATAGCAGACGCTCTAAAGTTATCTGAGCCAGTTTTCATTACTAAGCGATACACACCTACTATTTTAGGGCTGCGTTTAATAATTGAGTCAGCAATAAAGTCTTTACGAGTAGTATTTGCATCTACAATAGCGCCAATAATATTATTTGGCACATCTTGGTAATTTGCACGTAGTTGCTTAGTATCTTTTGGTAAACAGTAGCCTCCGTAACCAAACGACGGATTATTATAATGACTCCCAATGCGAGGGTCTAAACCTACGCCTTGTATAATTTGCTTGCTGTTTAACCCATGCGCCTCTGCGTAGCTATCAAGCTCGTTAAAGTAAGCCACTCGCATAGCTAAGTAAGTGTTAGAAAATAACTTAATTGCTTCAGCTTCTGTTGAGTCGGTAAATAGCACTTCAACATCTTGCTTAATAGCGCCTTGTTTAAGTAAATTAGCAAATACAGTAGCGCGCTCACTTTGCTCACCAACCACAATGCGTGACGGATGTAAGTTATCGTAAAGGGCTTTACCTTCACGTAAAAATTCTGGCGAAAATATTAAGTTTTCAGCATTAAGCTGCTGTTTAATATCGGCTGTAAAGCCTACAGGAATAGTCGATTTTATTACCATAACTGCATTAGGGTTATGCGCCATTGCATCTTTAATTACCGCTTCAACCGAGTTGGTATTAAAGTAGTTATTTTCTACATCGTAATCAGTAGGAGTCGCTATAATTACATAATCTGCATTTTTATAAGCCGCTACTTTATCGGTAGTTGCTGTAAAATTTAGGTCACTGCGCGTTAAAAACTCACTAATTTCAGTATCAACAATCGGTGATTTTTTATCGTTTAAAAGTGCAATTTTTTGCTCATCAATATCCAGCGCAACAACTTCATTGTGCTGCGATAAAAGCATAGCGTTTGAAAGGCCTACATAGCCAGTACCAACTACGGCGATTTTCATATTATTCCTTTAGGTATAAAAGTTTTTTATTATTTTACCAGAGCTAGGTGCTAAAACGAATAAACAATAAATTTAATTAAAAGAGCTACAAGTAAAAAGCCCACACTTAAAAAAGTATGGGCTTTTTTGTTATAAGTTTACTACATTACCTTTAACGGTTTGCTCGTCACTTTGAGCAATTTGGGTCATAAACTCAGTAAAGTCTTTACCTAACTTTTCATCACGCATTGAGTATTCAACAATGGCCTTTAAGTAGCCAAGTTTATCGCCACAGTCGTGTGAGCGACCACTCATATGAAACGCTTCAACGGTTTCTTGTGTCATTAACGCATCAATAGAATCCGTTAGCTGTATTTCGCCACCAGCACCAACTGGTGTTTTAGCTAATAATGGCCAAATATTTTTACTTAATACATAACAGCCAACTACCGCAAGGTTTGAAGGCGCTACGTCAGCATCAGGTTTTTCAACCATAGTTTTAATTGCAGCACTGTTGCCAGGTGTTAATTGCACGCCATTAATATCAGCAATACCGTATTTACTTACGTCTTCCTGTGCTACTGGCTCAAGCATAATTTGGCTAGCTTTGGTTTCGTTAAAACGCTTGATCATAGCGGCTAAGTTTTCAGTTTTTTGATCAGCCGTATAAGCATCAAGTATTACATCTGGTAGTAATACAATAAAATTGTCATCGCCAACAATAGGTTTTGCACATAAAATAGCATGCCCTAAGCCTTTAGCTTCGCCTTGACGAACGCTCATTACTGTTACATCAGCCGGGCAAATAGAACGAACTTCTTCGAGCAGCGCACGCTTAACACGCTTTTCAAGCGTAGCTTCAAGCTCGTAGCTTGTGTCAAAGTGGTTTTCAATCGCGTTTTTAGAGCTATGAGTTACAAGCACTATGTCTTTAATACCCGCAGCTACACACTCACTAACAATGTATTGAATAAGTGGCTTATCAACAATTGGTAGCATTTCTTTAGGAATAGCTTTAGTCATTGGTAACATACGTGTTCCAAGGCCCGCAACAGGGATAACAGCTTTCATATTTAGTCCTTTATTTTAAAATAATAATTTATAGTTTGATCTTAACTTACCAACAGTAAAGTAGATATAACCTGAATATAACTAATAACGTGTTTTATTAAATAATAAATAAGCCCAAGGCTATCACCCGTAGGCGTGAAGCTTGCTCACGCAATAAACAAAGCTTACATTTTTAAACCAGTGAGCCTGCAAGCAAGATGCCTACAAGTAAATTTAACACCGAGCCGCTCGTAGCCCATCGCCCTTTGCCCAAAGCTATCACCCGTAGGCGTGAAGCTTGCTCGCGCAAAAGCGAAGCTTACATTTTTAAACCAATGCGCCAGCAAGCAAGACGCCTACAAGTAAATTTAACACCGAGCCGCTCGTAGCCCGTCGCTCGTCGCCCATCACCCGCTGCTCGTTGTTCGTTACTACCTAACATTTCTACTTGTAATAACCTACAAGCTCCTCAACAAAGCTTTCAACTTGCGATTTAGGTAATTCGTTTATGCCTGCAGCAGCGGCACGGCCTCCGCCTGTCGCAAATTTACTACAAATATCAACGGCACCTTGCTTATTGTTAAGCGGCGCTCTTACACTTACTAAGTAACTACCTTTATTATTAAAGGTAAATACGGCATGTGCTTTATTTGGCGATTGGTTAGCTAAATCATTACCTAATACACCACTTACTCGGCGGGCCCAGGCTGCATCCTCTAACAAAATAACCTTGGCTGTATCGCAATCATGTACAACCTGTGCATTAGCAGCTTTTTCCATATCGGCTTTGTAGGCTAGCTCAAGGGTGTAATAAACCGATTTTTTATCGTTTATTGCATCAAATGGAGATTTATACTGTAAAAGCAGTTCGTATAACTCTTCTGGTGCAAAGTGCAAATCGGCCACTTCACTGCCGTAGCCGTTATAATTTATGTATGTACCAAATGCTTTTAGTTGTGATTTTTGTAAATCTGTTAAATTTAGTTCGTCAGCTTCGCTATCTGCCTTTGCAAACAAATTATCGCCATAGGCGGCAGTAATAGCCCATAAGTGAAATTGCTTATCAATTAAATCGCTTACAATTAGGCTTGTGCACATATTTGCATCTAAATCGATATGTGCAAATAAATTAGCATGAGCAGGTATGTCTCCCGCTTTATGATGATCTACATACATTACACGAGCTCCCGCACTCAACGCTTCATGCAGCTCCGACATGTTTTTTTCCATTGAAATATCTAATACTCGAATACAATCACCCTCTTGCGGAGTGATTTTTTTCATTAATTGAATATCTCTTTTCACACCGGTAACCTTTACAGTATCCGTAGGATTAGCCAGTTGAAGCTGTAATAGAGCGATAATGCCATCGGCATCACCGTTAAAAATATCGTATTTCATAATGTTCTCAAATATCCAAATATAAAAAATTTATCATAGACCCTGCTCTACCCGCAGCTTTACGCCCATCGCCCAAAGCTACCACCCGTAGGCGTGAAGCTTGCTCGCGCAATAAGCAAAGCTTACATTTTTAAACCAATGAGCCTGCAAGCAAGACGCCTACAAGTAATTTAACACCGCGCCGCTCGTAGTTTTTCGCTCGTCGCCCATCACCCGCTGCCCATTGCCCAAAGCCACCACCCGTAGGCGTGAAGCTTGCTCGCGCAATAAGCGAAGCTTACATTTTTAAACCAACGCGCCAGCAAGCAAGACGCCTACAAGTAATTTAACACCGCGCCGCTCTTAGCCCGTCGCTCTTAGCCCGTCGCTCTCAGCCCATCGCCCGTCGCCCGCCGCCCTCAGCAGCCACCTTCCCTAACTCTTAACTTCAATAATCTTATTTTTTATTAAATAACTAACAATTTGCTCTGCACTTTGTTCGATAGTTTGCTCAGCTGTTTTTACGTGTATTTCTGGGTGCTCAGGCACATCAAATGATGAACTAATCCCTGTAAAATTGGGGATCTCACCGGCACGTGCTTTTTTGTATAACCCTTTAGGGTCGCGGCTTTCGCATACAGCTAGTGGTGTATCAATAAATACCTCTACAAACTCGCCTTTATTAACAATACTACGAGCTTGAGCGCGGTCAGATGCAAAAGGTGATATAAACGCCGTTGATACAATTAAACCCGCATCAACAAATAACTTTGCAACTTCGCTAATGCGACGAATATTTTCAATGCGATCTTCGTCACTAAAGGTTAGCCCTTTATTTAAGCCCATACGAACATTGTCGCCATCAAGCAAATAAGTATGGCAACCAAGTGAAAATAACTTTGCCTCTACTGCATTTGCCACAGTAGATTTACCCGATCCACTTAACCCCGTACACCAAAGCAGTAGCGGCTTATGGCCTTTATGTTGTTGTTTTTGCTCTCTCGACACAGTTTGAGCGTGCCATACAATGTTTTCGTCTTGGCTCATTAAAGCACCTTTTTATTATTAAACACCAAACTCCCTCGTAGGCGTGAAGCTTGCTCACGCAATAAGCCAAGCTTCCATTTTTACAACACCGCGCCAGCAAGCAAGACGCCTACAAGTAATTTTAACACCGCGCCGCTCTTAGCCCGTAGCCCGTAGCCCGTAGCCCGTTGCCCGTTGCCCAAAGCTATCTTGCTCGCGCAATAAGCGAAACTTACATTTTTACAACACCGCGCCAGCAAGCAAGACGCCTACAAGTAAATTTAACACCGCGCCGCTCTTAGCGTTTAGCTCGTTGCCCATCGCCCGTAGCCCGTAGCCCATCGCCCGTAGCCCGTTGCCCTTTGCCCGTAGCCCGTTGCCCTTTGCCCTTTGCTCGTTGCCCATCGCCCTTTGCCCGTTGCTCGTTGCTCGTCGCCCATCGCCCTTAGCCCGTAGCCCATCGCCCTTTGCCCACGACTTTTGACGCTAACCACATCCTTAAAAAGGAAAAAACACCGGTACAAATATCATCACAACAAGTGCATACACAACGCTAATTGGCAGGCCTATTTTTACAAAATCATTCAATCTGTAATTGCCTGCATTAAAAACCATTAAATTGGTTTGATACCCATAAGGGCTAATAAAGCTGCCGCTTGCTGCAAACGCTACCGCCATTACAAAAGGTAATACGTCAACACCAAACCCTAACGCAACCGTATAACCTATAGGGAACATTAATGCGGCAGCGGCGTTATTAGTTACAAACTCGGTCATTATCCATGTTATTAAGTACACCAATATAAGTGCGGTATAAACATATTGCGGCCCATTAAACTGACCTATAAAACCACCAATAAACTCAACTATTCCCGAGTTAACAAGTGCATTCGATAATAAAATAGCAGACGACACCACCAGCCATATATCAACAGGAAAACGCCTTACTATTTCGTTTGTAGTTAAACACCGTGTAAATAAAAGACTGCCCAGTAATAATACTAAGCCCTCTAGCAAGTCTAAAACTCCTACAGCCGCCAGTATAATGGTCGTTACAAACCCACCAACAGAAAGCCAAGCTTTCCAGCCATTAATTCTGCTTTCGGGCTCAACACCCGACAGTGTTAAAAAGTTTTTATTTATGTTTGTTCTCGACTTATAGTCACCGCCAACAGCTAACACTAAAAAGTCGCCAGAGCGAATCACTACATCGCCCAACTTACCCGACACTCGCTCACCGTCACGCCTTATTGCAACCACAGCAGCATCAAACAACGCCCTAAAGCCTGTTGTTTTTAAAGTACGACCAACAAGTAGGCTTTCTTGCCTTATTACAACCTCTGTAAGGTTACTGTTTATTGTGCCTGTTTTTTCAGCAAAAATTTCTAACCCTGAAAACTGTCCAAGCTGAAGTAATTTAGTTATATCACCACAAAAAATAAGTCTATCTGATGGGTGTATTATTTCAGAAGGTGAAACAGGGCTAATAAGCCTACCTTCGCGCACTATTTCAACTAAAAATAATGACTCTAAATGCCTAAGGCCATTAACTTCAACAGAGTAACCCACAAGCTGAGAATCTACAGATACCTTAGCGTCTATAAAGTAACCCTCTGAGGTTGCTTTATTTTGTTCAATACTTGGCAGCATACGGTTACAAAAAAACATAGCTACACCACAGCACAAAACTAAAATAGCGCCAACCGCCGTAAACGAAAAAAATGACAACGACTTACCCGACGCCTCAATATACATTGAGTTAACTATTAAATTGGTAGAGGTACCAATAAGCGTAAGCGTACCGCCTAAAATAGAGGCATACGACAAAGGCAATAGTAATTTGCTGGCAAAATGATGGGGGTTATTACGAATAGGAGAAAGCAGCGTAGCCACTACCGCTGTGTTGTTTAATATAGAAGAGAAAAACGTAGTTACACCAAATAGTCTAAACCATGTTGAATAGTAACTATCAACAATAGTTTTAGATGCAATAACTCTTAACAGGCGTGTTTTTTCAAGCGCTAACGAGCACAACATTAATAAAATAAGTGTTATAAGCCCAGGGTTAGCAATACTTGTTAATAACTGATTTTTAGTTACTAAATCACATGCAATTAAAGCGACAAGCGTTGCACCAAAAACAGCAACGGGGCGTTTTTGCAAAACGATCAATCCTAAAATCGTTAAAGCAAAAATACCCAATGTTATATATGCATCAAATAGCATAAGTTAAGTAACCATCCATAGTTAATAAAATACGGGCTAATATAAGCCCGTTATATAAAGTAATTTAACGTATTACTTTTGCATCCCAGTGCGGGTAATGCTTACGAACCAGTGCATTAAACTCAATTTCAAATGCAGAATGCTCACTTTTAGGTTTACTATTTTCACCATCCAATGGTTTACGTATCATGCCAGCACCCACAGTCACGTTTGTTAAACGGTCAATAATAATAAAGGCACCGGTATGCTTATTTATATCGTAAGCATCAAATTGCACAGGCGCTGTTAATGCAAATTGGCAATTTCCAATTTCGTTTAAGTTTAATTGCGACGCATCTTGTTGCTTTAACGTATTAACATCAACTTTGTAGTTAATTGCCTCAGCGTAACCATACACCGACTTACTACCTACTTTAATTTCGTATTCGCGATCTACGTTTAAGGCTTGTTCGGTCATCCATACAACGTCGGCTACAAAGCTATCAGCCGAATGTGGTTTTTGATGTGGGCGTACCAACATATCGCCACGGCTTACATCAATTTCATCTTCAAGGGTTAATGTAATAGCCATACCCGCAGATGCTTTTTCAAGGTCGCCATCAAACGTAACTATAGATTTAACTTTACTCTCTTTACCCGAAGGCAAAGACGCTACGGTATCGCCTACTCTAATACCACCGGCAGCTACGGTACCGCTAAAACCTCTAAAGTTTAAATTAGGGCGGTTAACATATTGTACCTGTAACCTAAACTCATCATTTTTAGCATGGTTTACTTGTACCGTATTTAATAGCTTCATTAGTGTAGAGCCCGGGTACCAGCTCATTGCTTCGCTTTCGTTTACAACGTTATCGCCACGTAATGCCGAAATTGGTACAAAGCGTACATCATCAAATTTAAGATCTTGTGCAAACTCACGGTAGTCTTTTTTAATGTTTTGATAAACCGATTGCTCGTAACCTACCGCATCCATTTTATTAATAGCTACCACAACGTTTTTAATACCTAATAAAGAACAAATAAAGCTATGGCGGCGCGTTTGCACCTGCACACCGTGACGAGCATCAATTAAAATAATAGCTAAATCACACGTAGAGGCACCCGTTGCCATATTACGTGTGTACTGCTCGTGCCCTGGTGTATCGGCAATAATAAATTTACGCTGATCAGTTGCAAAATAACGATACGCAACATCAATAGTAATACCCTGCTCACGCTCAGATTGCAGGCCATCTACTAAAAGCGCTAAGTCAAAATCGTTATCGGTGGTATTAAAACGTTTTGAATCTTTTTCAATTGCAGCCATCTGATCTTCAAAAATCATTTTACTATCGTAAAGCAAGCGGCCAATTAAAGTAGATTTACCATCATCAACACTGCCGCACGTTAAAATACGCAGCATATCTTTGTTTTCGTGTACTTTTAAATAAGCTTCAATATCTGTAGCTAGTAAGTTTGTTTGAGCTTGTTCAGTCATTTTAAGTCCTTTTTAAGCTGTAAGCGACGAGCGACGAGCTACGAGCTACGAGCTACGTACTACGTGCTACGTGCTACGTGCTTAAATTTATTTATGTTGCGAGCTTCGGGCTACGAGCAACTTTTAAGTGTTCTAATTAGGCTACCTAGCATTTTTCCAATTAATTCACATTCATTAATAATCAATAAGCTATCTTCTTTTGAAATATAAGCTAGTTCAGTTGCAATCATTAACTGTGTTTTTAATTCGCCTAAAGAGCCCTTTGCTATAACTAAAAAGCGAGCCTTTTCTTTGTCGGACTCTCTTTCAAAGCCTTCTGCAATATTGCTAGGAACAGAAACACTAGCTCTACACATTTGATCTTTTAGACCAAAGTCTTTTAGCTGCTCAAATGTTTTATAAATTTTTATACTTAGGCGAAAACTACGCTGCCAAACCTCTAAATTTTCGTATCTCATAAGTATCCTTATTGATTACTTTTAACTACTTACTTAGAGCTAATAGTTGCATCTATAAGCTCGTAGCTCATAGCTAGAGGCCCGAAGCGCTGTGCGCTTTAAAAATACCCTTCCATTTTTTTCTTTTCCATTGAGCCTGCTGAGTCGTTATCGATCACTCGGCCTTGGCGCTCAGAGGTAGTACAAAGCAGCATTTCTTGAATAATTTCAGGGAGAGTTTGAGCAACAGATTCAACGGCACCAGTTAGTGGGTAGCAGCCAAGTGTTCTAAAGCGAACCATTTTGTTTTGAGCTTGCTCGCCCTCACTCAGCTTCATGCGCTCGTCGTCAACCATAATAAGTGTGCCGCCACGTTCAACTACAGGGCGCTCTTTTGCAAAATACAGCGATGGAATTTCAATACCTTCTAGGTAAATGTATTGCCAAATATCTAACTCGGTCCAGTTACTAAGCGGGAACACACGAATGCTTTCGCCTTTATCTACCTTGCTGTTATACACATTCCATAGTTCTGGGCGTTGGTTTTTAGGGTCCCAACGGTGGTTTTTATCACGAAATGAATATACACGCTCTTTAGCACGAGACTTTTCTTCGTCGCGGCGAGCACCGCCAAATGCAGCGTCAAAGTTATTCATATCAAGCGCCTGCTTAAGACCTTGAGTTTTCATAACATCGGTATGTTTTGCACTGCCGTGTTCAAATGGGCTCATGCCCATAGCAATACCTTCAGGATTTTTATGAACAATTAAGTCAAAGCCATATTTTTCGGCCATTTGATCTCTAAACTGGATCATTTCTTTAAATTTCCAGTTAGTATCAACATGCATTAGCGGAAAAGGGATTTTGCCAGGGTAAAATGCTTTTCGTGCTAAATGTAATAAAACCGACGAATCTTTACCTACAGAGTAAAGCATTACAGGGTTATCAAACTCGGCAGCAACTTCTCGCATAATATGAATAGATTCGGCCTCAAGAGCCTTTAGGTGGGTTAGCTTTTCTTCATGCATAATAATGCCATATCCTAATTTGTTAAAATCCATTTTAGCCAAATATTCATTGACCTCACTAGCGTACTATACATTACTAAGTACTAATTTCTACGCCTTAGGCCATATTACACAAGTAAACCCTGTTTAATTATGTTTAGTAATGTTTATAAACAATAATTAAAGTGTTTAACCTTTTAAATTAGTAACTTATTACTTAAGTTAAAAAAGCTAGTTTTACGTTTTTATAAATAATTAACTACAAGCCCTACTCAGCTTAAAACTTAACCGCCTCAAAATAAAAACAAAAAAAGGCGCGACAAAAAGTCGCGCCTTAAAAAATAAAATAATCTGTATATACATTAAAACTTTTCACGCCCACGTAGGCGTTAAGTTTGCTCACGCAATAAGCGAAGCTTACATTTTTATAACGCCAAAGAGCCCGTAATCCGTAGCTCGTAACCCGTATAGCCCGTATAGCCCGTAGCCCGCAGCCCGCAGCCCGCAGCCAAAAACTACCTTACTTACTCAACGTAGAATATTTTTTTTCTGGTAAATCTAATTTACGTCTAAAAAAGTTCATTACAGTGCAGTAATTAATGAGTACTAATAAATACGCGGTAAACAAAATTACAAAGCCGTAAAACATTAAAAACTCAGGTATTAAAAACACCTCGCCTATTACACCAATACCTGCAAAAAAAGCGGCGATAGAACATATTAAAATAAGGGTTTGTGTAGGCGAGCAACCTAACCGTTGGCAGATATGATGCAAATGCTCACGGTCTGGAGTTGCTTACCTTTAACATGTATGGAGACATTTATCAATATCGTACTTATTTCCCCCTAAAAGATCATTATCAATAGTTTATTTATCCTACTATTAATTAAGAGTATTTGGTCTCTATCTGAAATTCCGGTAAAGAAATGATTTTACAAAAATTGGTGAAAGTCTAAGCACCGCTTTTGAAAGGATATTAGTTAAATATTGTTTATTATTAACATGCCCTATAAGTTTCTGATATTTGAATAATTTAAGTTCGTTTTTATAATATTTAAAACCTCTACGCTTAAATAAATCTGAATCAGTTCTCATCCATAGCAGGTCACAGCGTAAATTAGCCATTTTGTAGCCTTTTGTTAACATCAAAGACCATAACGCCCAATCCTGAGAGTTCATAAGGTTAGGATACCCACCGGCTTGAATCACATCATTTTTTCGAAAGGCAGTAGCGGGGTGGCTTATTGGATTCCTATATTTTGACATCAAAAAAATATCATCATGTTTAGTAGGAACAACGCGCCTTCCAAGTATATTTTTCATACCTGAACAGTACTCAACTATTTGACCACTCAGAACTGAAATATCAGGATTAGCATTAAGAAAATCAATTTGCAATTTAAACCTTTCCGGTAAACTAATATCATCGGTATCCATCCTAGCCACTATTTCATAACGACAATATTTTAGGCCTTGATTCAGTGCGCTTGCTAAGCCGATATTTTCTTTAAGCTCTACAATTGTAAATTCACAAATAGTTGATAAAGAGAAATCCTCAATAACCAACTCAAGACTATCATCTAGAGGACCATCTTTAACTAAAACAATTTGTTTCGGCTTTAATATTTGTTCATTAAATATACTTTCCAATGATTTTTTTAATTGTTCTGGTTTTTCTTTATAAAAAACGCTGAGTAAAACAGAAAAGTTAGCCACTATATGAGTCTCAAATTAAAAGTAAAATATTAAAAAATTAGTCTTTCGAAAAATAAAAAATACAGGTCGTAATATTGATAAACCTATAATTTCGGTTAGTTAGAACCGATAGCTTAGGACTCATATTTAGTAAGCTCTCTAGAAATATCAAGATAACAAAGTCTTCTAGAGCCAGAGTAAACAGTATCAAAAAATATTAAATTTCCACATGATGAAAAGCGAGGGTGTAAATCACACCTTGTTTCGCCTGAAAAATCAGAGCTGTGATAAAACTCGCCTAATTTAGTATACGAATTTACTCCTTTAAAAGTAAGTAATAGCAACTGCATTCTGGATTTATTTGGGTAAGTGTCTGTTATTATCATTTTATTAGAAACAGAAGGATGGCCATCACCAAAGGGACTAAAAACTCCATCATTCAACTCTACAAAAGTAAGAGTATTAATATCAATTTTCCAATAGGCATCCTTTCCTTCCTTAGATCTCAAGTATGCGAGTATGTTATCAGAGTCATACCAATAACAATGACTTACCATTCCAAAATTTGAAATAAGTCTAATTGATTTACCTCTAGAATCAGATAAGAATAAACGGTCAACTCTTTTTCCATTAGCATTAAAGTATCTATGCATAAAGATAAACTGGGAGCCGTCAGGTGAGATCATAACATGGTTAATCTTATGCTTATAATCTTGATAGTCACCTAAAAAATCCATACTGCAAATATCTTTAATGGTTAAGAGTAATTCAGATTTGTTACTCTCCAAATCTAACTTCCAAATCCCATCGTTATCCTCCAAGTTTGTTTCTTTACTTGAAGAATGGCGAAAATATCCGTAATCAGGTCTTAATACTGCTAGAGTCTTATAAGAAATGGACAAAATATAGTCACTTTTAAATGAATCTTGGACAGGATGACTAAGTTCTTTGACAATCCGCCCAGCGGAAAGAGAATATATATATGAGTGATAGTC
Source organism: Pseudoalteromonas carrageenovora IAM 12662 (assembly GCF_900239935.1). NCBI lineage: Bacteria > Pseudomonadati > Pseudomonadota > Gammaproteobacteria > Alteromonadales > Pseudoalteromonadaceae > Pseudoalteromonas > Pseudoalteromonas carrageenovora. Next base: position 513,214 of record NZ_LT965928.1, on the reverse strand, counting down.
ATCAGCTGAACTACAATAGTCATTAAATATAAAGTGATCAGAGTCAAGCCAATGCGCTCGGCTTCCTTGTTGCCAATTAAAAGCTTTAACATTTATTTTTTCTGGCAATATATACTCTTTATTCTCAAGCGAATATACATCCAAAAATATTTCCTCCACTTCCTTAGGTTTAAGTTTTGTTGATTCCTTTGTACTATAAACAAGAACTAAACCAAGACCATTATCAGGTGTTTTATCGTAGTAGCCAAAAAAAGTTTCTGCTCCCTCACTATTTATTATAGAAACAGGGTCAACTGTTTTAACATTATATTTTTTCTTATTAATATAAAACTGAATATTAGAATAGAACTTCTTTATTTTTTGTTTAATAAAAGGAGATGTAGATAACATCCTCGCTATTTTTTTTTCTAGAAAATTGTAATTTGAAGACATTTACCCACCTAGTTTGTAAGAATAAATAAAATTGTAGTTATATACTTTTTTTAACATTATTAAAGGAGAAGGTAATTCTTATAGGGAAATCCTCCATGATACCCTCCCTCTATGTAAATAAGATATTGAAAATAGATAAAGAACCAAAAAACATAAAAAACCTTATATTTATATCCTGTAGAATTTCTGGATAAAGCAATTGCATATAATAATGGTGATAAGTAAAGATAATAATTTGATAATCTACTTAGTAAATGAAAATCAAAAAAAACTATTTTCGAACACAAGCCAATGAAACATAACAAAATTAGGTGGTCTAAATCTCGAGAGTTACGCTCTTGTACACACAACAACATAAATGGAACAGCCCAAACAACAATTGTTAAACCAGAAGACCTATGAACCTCAAATAGATAATCTTTACCTGCATAAATTGAAGACACGAAAACCGGCAAAATAGAGAACAGACTATCTTGTATAGTTCTAAAAAAACCTAAAAAATATAGTAAAATTAATACAAAAAGTATATAAATATAAAAATTCTTTTTAATTATACTACCTTTAAAAAAATATGATAAAAATAAAACTAAAGAGTAATAATGAAACATGAAAGCAACAATCATGCAAAGGCAAAATTTAAGAAGACTTCGACTTTCAATATACCTATAAGCAAAGATAAAAATTGATAATGCTGTAGCCTGACGTATTTGGTCATTAAAGAAAAGCACCATAGTGCATACAAAGTAAAAGTATACAATCCATACTACCGATGAATATTTATGACATGCAATTATATATATGGAGAATGAAAGTGTGGTCAAGAATGCAATTGCATACACTGAACCATTAGGACCAGAAAAAAAAGAAAAGAACAGTTGAAATAAGGGTTCATTCCGTAATTGAATACCATTCTGTATACTATTATGTAAACCTAAATAGCCTTCATAATCATTTCCAACATACCACCTAAAACCAAAAATAATAAAAAAAACAATTAGTAAGTATAAGATCACAACATACTTTGCTACATTAGATTGACTAACACCCAAAAAAGATATAGTGAGAAATAATATTAAGCTTACATTATATATTATCATCTATTACAGCCTTAATTTCCCTTTTATTTTTTACGTGTTCGAACCCCCAAATATATTCTGTTAATTTAGATTCTTTTATCTCTTCGTAATTAAAGCTGTCAGTATTGAATATATAATCAGAAATTATACTCGCTTTTATTTCTTCAAATGTAGACCAAGCAACATCATCTCTTTGACTGACTTCTCTAGTGTAAGCAGTTTGATCCTTTGCACATATTTCTATATTTTGTGGATAAATAGCCTGAGGTTTTTTCATGTAATGGACATAACCAACATGCGTTCCAACATCATTACTCAAAACAAAATCACTAAGTGATATAACCGTCTTTAATCTATCTAAAAAAAGTTTATCCATACGATGGCCAGCACAGAAAACTTTATAACCGCTCTCAATATATGGCTTATCGTAACCATTCTGGATATCAATATAAAATAGACAAACGACTACAGATTGAAAGCCACCTTTCTTTTTCGTATCTTCAATAACTTCAGTAAATTGAACAGTATCAATACTTATACTAACTGCTTTTGTTGAGTGGCTAGGAAAAACTAATAAAGTTTTTCCTAATTTTTTTTTCTGAACTTGGAAACTTGATTTATCATATAGTTCTTCAGCATAGGCTATATAGGGGCCAATTTTGTGGACATCTTTATTGGTTTTTGCTGATATTTGTTTTTCTCTATAATCGCTAAAAGTAATTATAGCGTTACCTATATGAATTGAGTCTTCTTTAACTAAACTACCGAGAAAAAGGCCGTGTTCAATATATAATAAAATTTCACGATTATTTTTTGAGAATCGTCTTAAACAAAAATTTATACCAAAATAATTATTATCAATAATTCGGTCTAAAGGACAAAAGCGATTATTCATTGCTAACTTTTTATAATCAAATAAATCAACTTCTGATGTATCTATATTTTTAAAACCCCTCAACATCACCTGAATTTTAAATAATAAAAAAGATAAAAGCTTTGAACGTTTTATAGTTTTTTTAACTTCTGCCATCATAGCTAAAAACTTCCTTAAATAGTCTACATTCATTATCGATCATTTTATCCACTGTAAAATTAGCCTCGAAGTAAGCCCTAGAGTTTAATTTCATTTTATTAAGATCATCTTCACTTAAAGATAAAAATCTTTGCAAACAGTCAGATCTATTTTCATCGTCGTATATAAAACCATTGAAGCCATCAATAACTAATTCACCAACTCCACCAACCTTAGTGGCTAAAATCGGTAGCCCTAGACTCATAGCTTCAATGATAGATAAAGGAAGTCCTTCATTTCGACTAAGTAGAATATAGGCATCAGCTTCTGCGACATAAGGATAAACATCGTCTTTTGCACCGTGAAAAAAAACTTGTTCATTTAAGCTTAGGTTCAATGATTGAGTCTTCAAATCCTCCCGAAAGCTGCCATCCCCGACAAAATGTAATTTAATCTTCCCCCTCATCTTAAAAGGCAATAGAGACAATAAATTCAAACACCTATCCTGCCCTTTTCTGTGACAAAGAGTACCAACACATACAATATTAACACTATCATTATCATAGTTTGTAGTAGATTCTTTATCAGTAAAGTCTGGTATTCCGTTATAAATAACTTTCAACTTATTATTAACAGCATCTCCTTTAATAAATTCAAGCCTACTTTTTGCAGAATTGGAAAGCAAAATGATAGCGTCACACCTTGCAATAATAGAGTTTTCTATTAAATCCAAATATCTTTTAAATATGGATAATTTAGGGTATGACTCAAGTAGCATGGACCATAAATTGCCATCATTATGATAGATAAAAATAAATTTTGATTTTGAATTTTCTTTACTATGAAGCTTCATTAAGAAATATGCTGTAAAACAATCATGGACAACTGCTATATTATGAGTTTTCAGTAATGTCTTATCCCGCTTCATTTTATACGCTAATTTAAATGCTGGAAAAATCATTTTTTTTAACACAGTAATTAAAGAAAAGAGTAAACTTGATTTTGATTTATATGATACAAAACTTTTTACTTTCCTCTTAAAATCGGAAAACTTTGAACCTACAGCAATTGAAGGCGCCTCACTTCCTCTCACATGAGTATCATTGTAATATGAATCTAGAGTAATAATTTTCAAATCAACATTATGCTCAAGGTACTTACTGGTCCTATCATAGGCATTTCTAATTATATTACTTGGCCCTACTGTATTATTAATCCAATTTCCATTAATCGAGAAAACAACCATTATACTTATACCCTAATTTAGTTTACCTTAAAGCTTCTTATTTCTAATTTCTTTCGATATATATATATAAATGAAAGAATAATAGCTGCAGAAAATTCACCGACAGCCCCCCCCCCAGATCAGACTCCCCCCTGTTAACTCCTTGAAAAAAAACAAAAAACCCATATAAAAAATATAAACACCCGCAGCTATAAACTGGCTAATCATAAAAAACTTACCCAACCCTAGCGGAATGAAAAAACCAACACCGAGTAAACTATTTACTGTAATTGGTAAAATAGAACAACACATAGCTATAGTTAAGTAAGTCCAATTGTAATCCAAATTCTTGAAGAAAATAGGACCCATAAGGTTTAAAAAAACAACTAATAATAGGAGTAGTAAAAAATTAAACAACAGCATTATTATCAAACTTTTTTCAACAATGAGATTATCTTTTTCTCGAGCAAATGTTGCATAAGCTGACTGTAAATATATTGTAACTGGAATCCTTAATACATTTAAACATTTCTCAACCAAGTCATATATAGCTAAAAATTCTGAGGAACATATACTACCGACGATAACTTTATGTAGCACTAAGTAGAGTTGACTTAATTTAGATAGGAAAACATATGAGGACTCTTTGATAAATTCAATTAAATAAGTAAGATTTGGTATTTTTTTTAAGTTAATATCGGCTATTACAAATCTAGATAAATAAATACCAGTGATTAGTGTAGACACTAATGCGCATAAAGGAACTATGTATAAGTGCTCAAACACCTCTATAAAAAACCAAACGCTACATAACTGGAATATTTTCCCTAAGACGTTTGAAATCACTAGAGCATAATATTTGTTTTTATGTTGAAAATACCAAGTTGGATGTAGAATGTCGTAAAAACATACCCATGAGCTCAGAAAAACAAGAAGTAAATTGAGTTGCTCATCAACAAATGGAGTTATACATAAAAAGAGTAACAATATCATACATAGTATACAGACTTTAAATGTGTACATTGTGATAATTACTTTTGATGGTTCATCACCATCAGCTAACCTTTTTACTGCTATAGCATCCGCACCAAAATTCACAAATACTAATGCATATGTCATTATGGCCTGAGCAAAAACTATCTCACCATATCCTTCTAAACCAAATTTGCTAGTTATTATAGGTATGAGTACTAATGGAAGCAAAAGTTGTAGGACTTTCACTAGGCTAAAGCTAATCATTGCTTTTTTAATTTTTTTCCACACAACTAATAATTCTCTTATTTGTTTAGGCATTAGAGCCTTACATATGATTTTTAATGATCAGCTTTATCTTTCATTACCATATAAGCATATATAATTGTTCTTTACCCGCAACAGGCAATAGCTTGGCTGACTTGCAAGGCTAAACTATGCTCTATGTAATTTCAGCCTAGAAAGAATGAACAAAATGTTTAAACCCAATCAACAAAAGCTACAAATAACATACTATATCTACCAACAACATCTCATGACTGGCTTAACTAAAGATTTCGGCAATGAATTAGTTTATATACAGGTAATGATATAACAATTTTTGATTGGCTGACTATCATATGGTGACTCAGTATTACTTCCACCATAATTATCCAGTGCTGTTATTACGTGATGATCACTTTTTCTACTCGAAAACACCGCCTTAAGTACCTAAAAAACGATTTAAAATTGTGACTTTACGAACTAGTCAGATCTGAGGTTATTTTTTATATTACCCATTGATTTTATCTGAGTATTTAGCATAATCACTTCATGTTTAGCTGCTTTGTAATTAATAATGAATATTTTTTAAAACAGTAAATATCCAAAATCTATTTTTAAAGTTAATTTATTAAGTAAAAAATAGGATTATCTCTAAATTTCACGATTTAAACAGTCATAATGTCACCTTTTGCTGCAGTGATTAGGCAATAAACTGAACGCTCTCGGTACAAAAATCACGTTCGGTAAGAGAAGAAGCTAACATTTTTAACTTATAGAACTTAATCTTTTACCTCCGTAAGAATATTTATGATCGTGCCGTAATTACGATAAAGCAGACAAATATGTTCTTATTCCAGCTCACTATATCTGAAGGTCAACGATTTTTATTTTTGTATAAGTTAACGATATCACCATGCTGAACATAACAAAGTTTGAGCTCGCGGGATACAATCACAGTAGCTTATAAGACACATCACTTTTATCCAATAAGAAGTAACACTGGCTTAATTAGATATCTAATATGTCTTATGAAATTACCTGATGAAACTTTAATAAAAAACAAACACTCTAAGTTTAATTTTCAAATTAGGAGCTTTGATGCTTCAGAAACCGCATTTAATTAAATATAATCACGCGATAATGGAGTACCTCGGCTTAGATCAATTTTTACTCTTTTCCCTATAACTTCACCTAAATACTTAGGGGCTAAGCCATAACCGGGTCGAATACTTTTTACATTTTCATGTGTAATCATCTCACCGTTAGCAATATCTTTTACTACATACAATGAGCGTCTAAATATCATATTTCCTTTTTCACTTTCTTTACGCTCATAATTGACTTTACCCGTTGCAGCCCATGCAACTTTACTATCAAGACATAATTGTTTTAATTCAGGCTCTTCTAGTGAAAAACTATCATCTGGTCCGCCATCACCTCTATTAAGCGTAACGTGTTTTTCTATTAAACAAGCACCTAATGCAACTGAAGTAACCGCTGTTGTATTATCTATTGTATGGTCTGATAACCCTGTTAATACATCAAAACGTTCAGCCATATCCGGTATTGTTGCCAGATTATAATCTTCTGACGGGGCTGGGTAGCCACTTACACAATGCAAAACAATAAGCTCTTTACATCCAGCATTTCTTGCTGTTTCAACTGCTTCACGAATTTCTTCTTCGTTAGCCATGCCCGTCGATATAATCATTGGTTTACCTGTTTTAGCAACGTATTCTATTAATGGTAAGTCAATAGCTTCAAATGATGCTATTTTATAAGCAGGAGCGCCAAGTTCTTCTAATAAATCAACAGCAGTTGAATCAAAAGGGGAGCTAAAAATAGTGATATCCAGCTCTTTTGCCTTTATAAACAGTGACTTGTGCCATTCCCACGGCATATGCGCCTCTGTATATAAATCATACAGAGTTCTGCCATCCCATAGCCCACCATTAATTTTAAAATCAGATTTATCGGAGTCTATTGTTAGCGTATCTTGTGTATAGGTTTGTAATTTAATTGCATCTGCACCACATCGCTTTGCCATTTCTAATATTTCAAATGCACGATTTATATCACCGTTATGGTTAGCTGATAACTCAGCAATAATATAGGGAGGAAAGTCTGGTCCAATTTTTCTATCTTCAATTGTAATAAATTTATTCATTTTAGTACTTCTCTACTTTAATTTTATACTTACAGCCATTTCTATAGAAATAAGCTGGAAATCGCTCAGGATCACATACTCTAAGCTGGTTAAATTGTTCTTCTAACGGTTTATTTATATCTATTTCGCTATCCGCGGGTGTTCTTTTTTGTAGGTAATTAGTAGTCTCTTGGTTTTGAGGCTGCGGAACAACAGTATTCACGTTTTCACATGCCCAACTAATTAATTTTAGTTCTGCAGCAAATAACTTTTGATTAATTTCGTTATAAAGCTCATTACCATCCAAGGGAATTCTTAGCTTTTTCCATATAGCTCCCGTATCCACTTTGTCTTCAGCCTCAAGTAGCGACAAGGTTAACTCGTTAGCGCCATTCACAATAGCCCAAATATGTGGGCTCCACCCTCTGTCCTTCGGTAGATCGCTCGCATGAAGCACCAGAGTATGCTCAAAAAAATCGCGATGGTGCTTTTTGACTATTTCGCTGCATGAAATTAAAAAAAGCAGCGTACCGTTTCTTTTAATATCATTTACTGATGTCAGTATTTCTATATCGTAATGCTGCTGATTAACCTCTTCCCACAGCTTCAACGCTTTAAAAACTGGATGTTTTGTATCTGAGCAAAGTAGAGTCACTTTTAGCATTGTTCCATAAACCTTTTTAATTGCTTTAATGCTCTATCGCAGCCCAAGCCATCACACAATGCAAAGTTGTGTGCTCGATAGCTTTGCCATTGCGATAGTATTTCTTCTAACGAGACGACAAGGTCACTTTTTATATTTTCAAGCTCAACAACTTTTACCGCATTAGCAGATTCTAATTGCAGTGCAATAGTTTGCTGGTTATCGGCGATAGGTACTATTATTGATGGTATACCTAAACACGCTCGTTCCCATGAGGTTGACCCTGGAGCCCCTACCATAACACTATACTTAGCCATAAACTCTGGCATATTATCCACAAAGTCGACGTGATTTACCCAATCGCTATTTGCGTTAACAAAGGCTTTTACTTCCTCATAATTTGGTGAGCGCATACTAAGCAGAACCGTAGTTGGAATTTTTTTCACCAAATGTTGCAGTGCAACTAATACACTTAGTGAAGCATTCGGTAGGTCAATCCCCCCCATGCTTATTAAAATAGTATATTTTTCAGACGGTGCATTATGAAGCAAAGTCTCCCGTGAGCACCTAAAGCCTGGTTTTAATAAGGCATAATCGGTACCGGTAAGTGCTAAGCAATCACGAAACTTTGTATACTCTAACGCATCTCGATTCAATGTTTGGTCAAGCAAAATATCTGCATCATGCTCCCTTACTAGGTCATCTATAACCATTAAAGTACAGGATAAATGCTGCTTAACTTGATTATGCCATTTTATATTAACCCCATAATGGTCAACAATTATTAGATCCGCATTTGCCACTTTATTTATGAAGTCCTGAGAGTCTTCTATTTCACTGACTTGAAGCCATGCAGCATAATCAGCCGAGCTTGTAGGTGTTTGCCAATAGCTAGGTTGCATTAAGTTTATTACCGAAAAACCCTTGCTTAAGATAAAATCATTTAAGTCTGCGACTTGAGCCCGCGTAGCAAATAAAACGCTATATCCATCATCCCTAAGAGCCTCAGCTAAAACTAAGCAACGCATTACATGCCCACTACCAATATGTTGGGATGCGTCAACCCTGAATACAACTCTCATTGAAGCGCCTTATAGAGTGCCTCTGCTAGCTCCCAATCTTCATTTGTATCAATATCCTGAACGCGTTTGCGTGGTAGCAAAACAGCTTTCGATTGATGTGAAAAAAAGGGCTTGCGTTGTAAAAAGGCACTTTTGGTACCCCAGTAGAATTGCCCAGCGTCATGATATGCCTCTTCGAGATCTTGCGAGCGTGTATTTAAATGTTCTGGCTGGAACATTTCAACACGTTGCTCATCATTAAGCTTTAAAGCTCTTTGAATTGGAAAAGGAAAACTTGTTGCACCAAAGGCGTAATCTATCTCCGCAGATGTTAGTTCACCCAACCCTTTTTGAATGAATTCAGGAATTAAAAATGGTGCTGTTGCATAAATGCAACACACGTTTTTAACGGCCCAGCCTTGTGATTCCGTAAATTCAATAGCATGCTTAATTACATCGAGCGTCGTTGCATAGTCGTCTGAAATATCTGCTGGTCGCATAAAGGGCACTTCAGCCCCATGCTTTATAGCAACCTCGGCTATTTTAGCATCATCTGTAGAGACGATTATTTTATCAAAACACTGACTATTTACTGCAGCTTGTATTGAATAAGCAATCATTGGCTTACCATGAAACTCTTTAATATTTTTTCGAGGTATACGTTTGCTGCCACCGCGTGCCGGGATAATTGCTATATTCATGATTAGGCGTCTAATATTAGAGTTAGTTTACTGATAACTTCGTCCTGCTGTTCATGGGTCATACTATGAAACATCGGTAATGAAATAGCATTGCTGTAATAACTTTCTGCATTTGGAAAGTCACCATGTTTAAAACCCATTCTTTGGTAATAAGGCTGTAGGTGTACAGGAATATAATGCAGGTTAACACCAATACCGTTTTCTCTTAGCTCGTCAAACACTGCTTTATGTGTTTTAGTAATTTCATTTAGGTTTAAACGAATAACGTATAAATGTAGGCCTGAATATGTATTAGCTAATTGATAAGGTAGAGTTATAGGAAGCTCAGCTAACTTTTCATTATAGCGTATTGCTAACTGATGTCGTGCAGATACAAACTCACTTAAGCGACTCATTTGTGTAACACCGAGTGCAGCTTGAAGCTCTGTCATACGGTAGTTAAAGCCCAAATCAATTTGCTCGTAATACCAACCACCATGTGAAGCATTTTCCATTAATGCTTCGTCACGCGTTATACCATGACTACGATAAAGCGCCATTTTATCGGCAAGCGCCTTACTATTTGTTAAAGCAGCTCCACCTTCAGCCGTGGTAACAATTTTTACCGGATGGAAACTGAACACGGTGATGTCACTGTATACACATGAGCCAATTGGTTGCTTTAAATAGCGCCCACCAATTGCATGTGACGCATCTTCAATTATTTTAAAACCATACTGTATAGATAACGCATGGATGGCTTTCATATCACATGGCTGACCGCATAAATGTACAGCAACTACAACTTTAGGTAATACACCTTCTTTTTTAGCGTGAACTAATTTTTGCTCCAATGCTTTTGGGCAAAGGTTGTAAGTAGCGGGGTCTATATCAACAAAGTCTACCGAGGCTCCGCAATATAAACCACAATTAGCTGAAGCCACAAACGTGATAGGAGTCGTCCATAAAATATCACCTTGTCCCAACTCAAGCGCCAAGCAAGCAATATGCAAAGCTGAGGTTGCACTATTAACGGCAAGTGCGTGATCCGCACCTGTTGCTTTTATAAGTGCATTTTCAAAAGCTGGTACTTGTGGCCCCTGCGTCAAAAAGCTTGACTTTAAAACGCTTACAACAGAATCAATGTCTGCTTGAGTTATATCTTGCTTTCCATACGGTATCATTTAACTAGCCTTGCACTTCAAATGATGGGTCAACATGCTCAATAATAAGCTCGCGCAACCCTTCGACTGTTTCCCATTCGGTATTTGTGCCTGAGTTATATTTAAAGCCAAACGGTACTTTTTCGGCTTTGTGATGTGCAATGTACTCACCTTCAGCATATGTATATGATACTGAAGGCAAAATCGCGTAGTAAGGCCCCAAATCAATTGTATTTAAAGAGTCTGTATCTGTAATCATTTCTTCGTGTAGCTTTTCACCTGGGCGAATACCCACATCTCGTGTTTCACAATCAGGAGCCACCGCTTCTGCAATGTCTAAAATTTTATATGATGGAATTTTAGGAATAAATATCTCACCACCTAAATGATTACCTAATGCAAACATCACTAAGTTAACTCCATCTTGAAGCGAGATATTAAAACGAGTCATTTCATTGTGCGTTATTGGTAAAATACCTTCTTTTCGTTTTTCTAAAAAGAAAGGGATAACAGAGCCACGAGAACCCATTACATTACCATAACGAACAACACTAAATTTAATATCTTTAGAGCCGCGAATATTGTTAGCAGCAGCAAATAATTTATCTGAAGCGAGTTTAGTCGCGCCGTATAAGTTAATTGGTGCGCATGCTTTATCTGTCGATAAGGCAACAACATCTTGTACACCACACGCTAATGCAGCATGAATAACGTTTTCAGCACCATCTATGTTTGTACGAATACATTCTGTTGGATTGTATTCAGCGGTATCAACCTGCTTAATAGCTGCTGCGTGAATAATTACATCAACACCTTCACACGCTTGCGTTAAACGCTCTTTATCACGCACGTCACCAATAAAAAAACGTAATTGCGGGTAATCGTATGCTGGGTATTTTTGTTTTATTACAGACTGCTTTAATTCATCACGCGAATAGATGATTATTTTTTTTGACATCTGGATAGCGCGCCAAAATAGTTTCTATAAATTTTTTACCAAATGACCCTGTACCACCAGTGATCAGAACCGTTTTTTTATTTAACATAACTTTGCCTTTAAATACAATAGTACCTAGGTATAGCTTACTTAGTACTATTAATTAACATGATTTAGTGAACATATGAATTTTGAATTAAGTAAAAACATTTGCCGCTATTAAAGTTTTTACAGAATCGATTATAGTTATTTTTCTTTATCTCCCCATCCCAAATAAAACTGTTTTAACTGTTAATAACAATATTTTTATATCTAGTAAAGATGAGTGATGTTTGATGTAGTGTATATCGTATTTGTGCTTCCAAACAGCATCCTCAACCGAAGCACCATAAGGATAACTTACTTGCGCTAGCCCTGTTACTCCGGGCTTTACTGCATGACGAAAACGATAGTAAGGAATTTCTTGCTCTAAATCCTTTATAAAAACTTCGCGCTCAGGCCTTGGACCTACAATTGACATTGTCCCTTGTATAACATTTATAAGTTGAGGAATTTCGTCTATACGCGTCTTACGTATAAATCTGCCAACTTTTGTTACACGCGCATCATTTTTCTCTGCGTCATTTCGCATAGATCTAAATTTATAAACTTTGAACTCTTTATTATACTGACCCGTACGTTTTTGTTTAAACAACACTGCCCCGGGGCTTTCAAGCCTGATAAGTAAAGCTGCAAGTGCTGAAAAAGGCAAGGTAATAATCAAAAGGCAAATCGCACTTATTATATCAATAATTCTTTTTGTAATTTGTGTTCGTTTATTTGATAAAATTGAAAAGGCTTTTTGATGTAGAAAGTAACTACTATGTAATAAGCGTACTTCTGTATACTTGAGTCTTTCATCTAGGTAGCTTACTAAAGGTTCCACCCAAGCACCACCCTCTGTTACTTTTACTAAAAAATTTCGTTGTTCTTTTGTTAAGTGTTCGCTTTGATAGTGACACACTACTTTATTAGTAAAATCGTTAATAGAGTAGTCATTCATAATGATATCAAATGAATATTCTGCAAGAATATTACCTATTTCTTCAGCGTCCTGAAGAGGGCAAAATACATAAATTATATTTTGCTTAAGCGCCTCTGATTTAGACTTAAAACTATTAGTAATAAAAATAGGCTCTAATTCATCAGGTTTATTAACAGGGGTGTGATTTTCACTTCCTGCCATTTTCACTTCGAGGCTCATTACCTTACCACCCATTTGCATGTATTATTCAATGTAAAAATTGCAGCTATCATGTGTTTCTCGCTTTATTACCACGTTTTCAGTCTATTTAATTCTCTCAAAGCGGTAAATGTGACACAGTCACAAGAGCTTTTTATAAACTAAAAATCCATACTAGATTAAGTCAGAAAAGATAGAGGTCAGTAAAAACAAGAAGCACCTCAAGTCTTTAGTAAGCCACTGAGACACTTTCTTTCTAAATTGAGACAGTCGAATTAGATAATCTCATTGTAAAACCTTGTTTTTATACTTCTATTAAAAGGTACTCAATAGACCCCTATTTATCGCTTTTGTATTCATAGTTGTAATAACCATAATACCCATAAGCATTGCTAGCCTTTTTAACTACGCCGTTGAATACTAACCCTTTTACATCTATTCCATTTTGTTCAAAACGATTGCGTGTGAGCTCTATTTCGCGTAGATGGTTTTGCCCGAAACGTGCCACAAGTAGTGTAGTGCCGGTATGTGCGCTTACAATTGCTGGGTCGGTTACTGCTAATATGGATGGGGTATCTATAATTATTATGTCGAAAGCGGTGCTTACTTCTTCAACCAACTTACTAAAGTTACTATGCATTAATAGCTCTGAAGGGTTTGGTGGTATTTGCCCACGGGTAATTACGCTTAGGCCATCTACCTTTGTAGGTTTAACAACTTGCTCTAGGTTTAAACGGCCTGATAGGTAATCACTTAAGCCATCGTCCCACTTTAAGCCAAACTGTGTTTGTAAGTAGCCTTTACGCATATCGGCATCAATAATAAGTACTTTTTTACCGCTTTGGGCAAGTACAGAGGCTAAATTAACCGATATAAACGATTTACCCACACTTGGGCTTGGGCCCGATATAGCAATAATATTGTTTTTAGCTTCCATCATCGCAAAGTGTAAACTTGTACGCAAGCTACGTAGTGCCTCTACCGCTAAATCGGCTGGGTTATCGAGTGCTAGTATACTTTTAGGTTTATTAACTTTATTTTTGCGTGCGCGCTCGGCAAAGCCTGTTAGCTTATCTTGGTAGTCTGAGTGCGGTACGCTTGCATACACAGGTATGCCTAGCGCCTCAATTTCGGCTGGGTCTTCAACGCCTTTATGTATTGCTTTTTGTATTAGTACAATTGCAACTGCTAGCATACCGCCAAGCATTGTAACCATTATTACTATTAATGCTTTTTTAGGTTTAACAGGCTTGCTGGTGTTTACCTCGGCGTAATCAATAATACGTACGTTACCTACAGTACCTGCACGCACAATATCAAGCTCTTGTGTTTTACTAAGTAGCAATGTGTAAATTTGGTTACTTACCTCAACATCACGCTTTAAACGCAGTAGCTCTTGTTGAGTTTCTGGTAGGTTACCTACCTCACCTACTAGATCTTGCTTTTGTTTTTCTACCGCTTGAATTTGCTCAACCATACCTTGGTATGTTGGGTGGTCTTTTTTAAATTTACGGCCAAGTTCTAAACGTTTTAAGTTTAGCTCTTGCAGCTTTGTTTCAAGCTTTACTACTTGTTCTAACACGCCTTGCGTCTCGAGCGTAATGTTTATTGACTGGCGTTTAATTTGGTAATCGTTAAAACGTTGCTCTGCGTATTCAAGTTGTTTTTTAATCTCTGGTAATTGTACTTCTAAAAACTCTAATGACTTTTGCGCCTCTGCGCTATTACGCTCTACATTACGGCGTACATAAATAGCGGCTACTTTATCAAGCACCTTTTCGGCATAGCTAGGTTTTGTACTTTGTAAGCTTAAGTTAATTATGCCTGAATCTTTACCTTTTTCGCTTGCGCCAATGTCTGCTTGTAAATCTAAAATAGTATTAAGGCGATCTTTGCGGGTCAATAAAAACTCAGTACCAGGTCGTGCATTTAACGTACGTACTGTTAAATTAAATTTACCATTTGTAAGCTCTTCGCCTACTTTGCCTGTTAACACTTGCTCGCCATCGGCATTAATTAACGCCAGGCTATTATTTGCTTTTGCTACTAGCGTAAACGCCTCATTAATAGCTGAGCGTGGTACATCAAACCTAAATACATTTATGCTCTCGCCGCCCCATGCATAACTATTGGCACCAAAGCTTGGCTCGGCTAAGTCGCCTTCACTCATTAGGGTAAATTTACGATAAGCACGGCTACCAATAAATGGGAACAATTTAGGATCTGCTATTACATCAAGCTTTAGTGTGTCTACTGCCTCACCTATTATACTGCGCGATTTAAGTAGTTCTATTTCGGTAACTGCGGCCGATGTACTTTCGAACATGCCTGCCATATCGTCAAACCCGGGGACTGATGCACTGCCGTCTTCAACTTGTATCATGGCGGTAGCTTGGTATACAGGCGTACTTAATACAGCATAAACCACACCTATCAACATAAACAGTGCAGTTATACCGGCTATAAAATATTTGCGATCGAGCAATGCACCTAATAGCGCCATTAAATCGATTTCTTGCGTGGGCTGTGCGTTGTTATTACTTTTATTATTAGCGTTACTAGCGCTGTTATTCGGCTGGGTATTCATTAAATTAGCCATTCCTTATAAATACTTTTGCCAAGCGCTACAGGCGCTGTCGATTAATGTATATACGTGTTCAAACGCCTCGGTGCTTTGGCGGTAGGGGCCGGGTATTTCAGCGTTGTTAATCCACTTACCTAGTAAAAATGTTTTACCACGTGCCTCTGGGTAGCGGGCATGTACGTCGGTTAAATGGCGCTCTTCCATTACTAAAATAACACTATTTTGCGCCACTAGGCTTGACGATAACTGTCTGCCTTGGTGGGCATCCATATTTACGCCATGTGCGAGTGCTATTTGCTTAGCGGTAGCATCGGCAGGTTTACCCTCAAGTGCGGTTAACCCTGCTGACGATACTTTTATATTTTTGCCTTCAAGCTTTTGCTTTAAAACATACTCACCGGTTGGGCTACGGCATATATTACCAGCGCACACCACTAAAACTGAATCAAACATATTTAAAACCCTTAGTTTGACGAAATGTCGTCGAGGCTATCAACCGACGCTACCGATGGTAATAATAAGCTTATTACGCGGTTCCAACGTGCAAGCGGTGCTGATGTAACATATACAATGTCGTGTGGTTGTAGCTCAAATTGCTCTGCAAGTACCATAGCTGCTATGTTTTTAGCGTGTAATTGGTATACGTTTGCAATAATGCCTGTTTTTTCTAGGTCACTTTTACGCAATACAAATACGCCGTTTGCATCAGCGGTTGCTTCGTTTAGCCCGCCCGTATCACTTAGTGCTTGGGCTAAGTTTAATCCATAACGATTAAGCGTTACTGAACCCGCTCTTTTAACATCACCTAAAACAAATACTTTTTGCGCATCATTACGGCTTACATGCACAATATCGCCGTGTTGTAATAAACGATTTTGCGAAATATCGCCATGGGCATAAAAGTCATCTAGCTGTATTACTTCTGTTTTATCACCTCGGGTAAAGGTAACAGTGCGCCAATCGGCTGCATCTGTTAAGCCTCCTGCTTGGTTTAGCGCGTCAATTAGGGTAAGTGGTATTTCGGTTACTGGGTATACACCTGGCTGGTTAACCTCACCGGTTACGTAGGCTTTTTGGCTTCTAAAGCCCACTACTTTTATGTCTACTTGTGGGTCTTCTATCACTCGGCTTAGGCGTTTTACTAGGTCATCGCGTACTTGGCCTATTGTTCTGCCAGCCGCAGGAATATCTGGTGCGTAAGCGTAGGTAATTGTGCCGTCTTTTTGTACTCTAAAGCCGTCAAACTCTGCGGTACGTTGTACTGCTGCTGGTATTGTTAGCTCTGGGTGATCCCATACGCCAATTGTGAGTACATCGCCTACACCTAGTTTATATTCGTAATCGCTTACGTTTAAACCTGCACTGCTTGATATTGGCTTTGCAGCTGCTTGCGCTAGCTTTTGCTTGTTTAAAAGCTGCGAGTCGATAATTTGTATGTTAACTTTTTCGAGATCTTGCTCAAGGTTATAAGTTTGTTCGCCTGAGTCTATGCCTTCAAAATGGCTACCTGGTACAATTGTACAACCTGATAAGGTTAATAATGCGAGTATCGTTGTGAATGATTTACAGCGTAACGCCATTGTAGAATCCCAAAATTATTTTAACTATTGCTTTTGCCCACCAACCTTGGTGAGTACTTTTTATCTGGCTAATTAAAGCATGAGCGCTGTTTACGCGCAAGCGTGAATAAGGCTTTGGAAACATTATGTATTGTAAATTTACTTAATGTTTAACATGTATTTTTTATAATTTATTTTTATTTTTGTAGCGTAGGTATTAGTACAAATACCTAATATTTGCGCAAATGTGGTAATGCCTGTTTGTGCAAGTTAGGTAATATGTAAAAGCTGCGCTTTTAGTGCGCCAGCAAGCAAGACGCCTACATGGAGTTAACTACGGATAACCTGTAGCTAAAAGCTTCAAACTGTCACCTTGTAGGCGTGAAGCTTGCTCACGCAAAATAGATAATATGTAAAAGCTGCGCTTTTAATGCGCCAGCAAGCAAGACGCCTACGGGGAGTTAAATACAAGTAACTTGTAGCTAAAAGCTTCAAACTCTCATCTTGTAGGCGTGAAGCTTGCTCACGCAAAATAGGTAATATGTAAAAGCTACGCTTTTAGTGCGCAAGCAAGCAAGACGCCTACGAAGCCCTTCGGGCACGCTTCACGTTCCAGTTCGTCGCAGAGCTCCTCTCGCTTCAGCTTGAAAGCAAAACTATTTGCTTATCTAGCCCTCCGGGCACGCTTCACGTTCCAGTTCGTCGCAGAGCTCCTCTCGCTCCAGCTTGAAAGCAAAACTATTTGCTTATCTAGCCCTTCGGGCACGCTTCCGCCCCTAGGTTGCAGTTCCTACGTACTGATTACTTTTATAATTTTTGTTTTAGTAAATACCGCGCCAGCAAGGGAGGCGCTCTTAGCCCTTAGCCCTTAGCCCTTAGCCCTTAGCCCTTAGCCCTTAGCCCTTAGCCCTTAGCCCTTAGCCAGCATAATTAAAACTCAATATCTTTATTGTCTACGCTCATTTGTATTGGTTTATTAAGTAAGTTAATTAATAAAATGCTGCGTACATCGCCATCCGGCTCTTTATATATAGCCTGAATGTTTTTAAATGAAGCGCTACTTACGTTAACTACATCGCCCGATTTTGGTAGTGTCGATTCTAAAGTTTGTGAGCGCTCACATTGCAGTTGTTCTATTAGTTTATTAGGAACTATTTGATAATTTGCACCATACGATACAAACCCATTAATCCCGCGCGTATTTTTTACAGCAGAAAAGTTACCATTTTGTGATTCAAGGCATACAAATAAATAATTTGGGAATAACGCAGATTGTTTAAGGGTGCGACGACCTTTAATCAATTTTTCGGTAGTTAACTTGGGGTAAAATGCTTTAATCCCTTGGTTATGCAAGTTGGTTTGCGCTCGTTCTTCTTGACGAGGTTTACATAAAACTAAATACCAACTTTCCATGGCAATCCCTATGGCCTATCTCACATTGCAAATAACACAACATTAAACTAAATGAGCGCGCGATTATACTCTTAAACAACCCAACTTGTAAACACGCTTTAAGGTGAATACACGCTCACTTTTAAATAGTTTTTATTGTGTTTATATAAATTGGCTAAAAGGGTTATAAAAAGCTTACAGCATAATTATGTTTACTAATGCTCATAGTATTTTGGGCTTTTAAGTATGCTAATTTACATTAGTGTATAGGTTATATCCTTGAATATTTACCGCTTTACTCCTAACTTAATTTGTTACTGTCACAAATTAGTAGCAATAAGGACGTGCAATGCAAATACTTCATCACGGAGCTGTAAATGGTGTTACTGGCTCTTGTCACGAGCTAATAATTAATAATAAAGCAAGCGTGCTTATAGATTGCGGGCTTTTTCAGGGTGAGGACTCTAAAGATGATTTGTCGATAGAGTTTAATATTACGCGCGTTACTGCACTTATTGTTACTCACTGCCATATTGACCATGTAGGCCGAATTCCCTATTTATTGGCGGCAGGTTTTAAAGGCCCTATTTTTACAACACTTGCTTCTGCTAGTTTATTGCCCCTTGTAATAGAGGATGCTTTAAAAGTTGGTGTTACACGCAACCCAAAAATTATAAACGCGTGCTTAAGTTTGCTAAACAAACGCATTACACCTGTTGATTTTAAAACCTGGTTTAACTTGCCTGTTAAGGGGAGCAATACAGCTAAAGCTAAATTTCAAAGAGCAGGGCATATTTTGGGCTCTGCCTATGTAGAAATAGATATTACTAATAAGAGTAAAAATAAACATCGAGTTGTTTTTTCTGGTGATTTAGGTGCACCTTATACGCCTTTACTTCCCTCGCCTAAAGCACCCTATAAAGCCGATACTTTAGTTATTGAATCAACCTATGGTGATAAAAACCATCAAGGGCGTAAAGAACGCACACACACTTTAAAAAAGGTTATTGAAGGAGCTATTGCAGATAATGGCGTAGTATTAGTGCCTGCTTTTAGTATTGGCCGTACACAAGAGTTACTGTATGAACTTGAGCAATTAATTTATAAATCGGCCAAAAACTCAAAATGGCGTGATTTGCACATAATACTCGACTCCCCCATGGCTGCCACTTTTACCGAGCAATATAAAAATTTTAAACATATGTGGGATAGCGAGGCAAAGCGCAAAGTAGCCAAAGGCCGACATCCGCTGGACTTTAAAAACCTGACAACGGTTGATTCACACGCAGAACATATGGCTATTATTAATTATTTAGACTCTCGACAAACGCCGGCCATTATTTTAGCAGCCAGCGGAATGTGCAGCGGCGGCAGAATAGTAAATTACCTAGAGCGATTTTTAAGTGATGCAACTACCGATGTATTGTTTGTTGGCTACCAAGGTAGGGGCACTTTAGGGCGCGATATACAAAAATATGGCCCGCGTAATGGTTATGTTTTTATAAATGATACCCGCATAAACATACATGCCAAAATACATACTATTAGCGGTTACAGTGCTCATGCCGATCAAAAAGGGTTAATTAAATTTGTAACCGGTATGCGCAAAAAGCCAAGCCATATAAAAATTGTGCATGGTGATGACGAGGCAAAAAATGCATTGGCCACAAAGTATAAAGAGGTATTAGGTAGTGAAGTTAAAATAGAGATAGGTAAGGGGTAAATATGTAAAAGCTACGCTTTTATTGCGCCAGCAAGCAAGACGCCTTCGTGTGAGTTAAACCTTAATATTAGAGGTGGTTTTAGGGTTTTGTTGTAGGCGTGAAGTTTACTCGCGCAATTTCGCAAATATGTAAAAGCTACGCTTTTATTGCGCCAGCAAGCAAGACGCCTACGTGGACGAAAGGCCTGAGATTAGAGGCGGTCTAGGATTTTATTGTAGGCGTGAAGTTTACTCACGCAATTGGGTAAATACGTAAAAGCTACGCTTTTAATGCGCCAGCAAGCAAGACGCCTACGTGGAGTTAAACCTTAACATTAAAGGTGGGTTTAAGGTTTTGCTGTAGGCGTGAAGTTTACTCACGCGAAAGGATACAAAAAGGAATAAAATTACATGGCTAACACACATAAGCGTTTAAAAGGGCGATGCCCAACCATTAATACCTTTTACACCGTAACTTTATGTTGTGATTTTCGTAAGCCATTATTCGCCAATTATCTAAATGCACGTTTAATAGCCAGAGAGCTTGCTTTGTTCTCTAAAAGTAATTCACTTAATACTATTTGCTACGTAATTATGCCTGATCATATACATTGGCTTTTGCAATTAAATCGAAGCCCAGAACTATCAAACCTAGTTAGAAAGTTTAAGAACATTACAACTTATAGATTTAATAAATATAACGGAACTTACGGAAAGATATGGCAATCAAATTATTATGACCACAAAATAAGAGATGATGAAGATTTGATAGCTCAAGCTAGGTATATAGTAGCAAACCCTTTACGCGCGGGATTAGTAAACAACATAAGCAAATATCCGTATTGGAATTGTGTGTATTTGTAAAAGCGTTGCTTTTAATGCGCCAGCAAGCAAGACGCCTACGGGTGGTAAACATTAGAAATAAAGGTAGGTTTAGGATTTTATTGTAGGCGTGAAGCTTGCTCGCGCAATTTGGTAAATACGTAAAAGCTACGCTTTTAGTGAGCCAGCAAGCAAGACGCCTACGCCAAGGTTAAACCTTATATTTAGCGCAGGGTTTAGGCTTGCTTTTGCGGTGATATTTTACGAGTAGAAGGTTTTATACCATTTGGCTAATTCGCTTACGCCTTCTTTAACACCTACCTTTGCTTTGTAGCCAGTAGCCGCAAACAAGTCTTGGGTATCTGCAAAGGTTTTATAAACGTCGCCAGCTTGCATTTCACGGAAGTTCTTTTTAGCTTCAATACCTAATTCGCTTTCAATAGCTTCAATGAATTTCATTAGATTAATAGGGCTGCCATGGCCTATATTATAAACGGCATACGGAGCAGAGCTTGAAGCTGGTGAGCCTGTTTCTACTCTCCAATCTGGGTTTGCTTTAGGTATAACATCAGCCGCGTGTACTACTCCCTCTACAATATCGTCTATGTAGGTAAAGTCACGCCACATATCGCCATTATTATTAATGTCGATAGTTTCGTTGTTTAAGATTTTTTTAGTAAATATGTATGGAGCCATATCTGGGCGACCCCACGGGCCATAAACTGTAAAAAAGCGTAACCCTGTAGTCGGTAAGCTATATAAATGTGAATAGCTATGGGCCATTAATTCGTTGGCTTTTTTGGTGGCGGCATAAAACGACACAGGATGATCAACACTGTCTGTTGTTTCAAATGGTGTTTTTTCGTTTAGCCCGTATACAGAACTAGATGATGCGTAAACAAGGTGCTTAACTTTATTATTTCTGCACCCTTCTAGCACGTTTAAGTGTCCAACTAAGTTTGAGTCGGCGTACGCGTCTGGATTCTCAATTGAGTAACGAACGCCAGCCTGTGCCGCTAAGTGAATTACCTTATCGAATTGCTCAGTTTTAAACAATTCACTCATAAGCGCACGTTCGCTAATATCAAGTTTTATAAACTTAAAGCTGGTGTGATCTTTAAATAAGTCTAAGCGCGCTAATTTTAAATTTACGTCGTAATAGTCATTTAAGTTGTCAATTCCGACTACAGTATGCCCTGCTGCTAATAACTTTTGACATGTTGCAGCACCAATGAACCCAGCAGCACCTGTTACTAAATATTTCATGAAATTCCTAATCTTTTAAACTTTAATTTTACTCAAAAGCGATTTACTTTAGGCAATACAGTTACATTCGTCTGCTTACCTTGCTTTTCTTGCTTTTCTTGCTTTTCTTGCCAGTTTAGGTCGCAAATACCATCGGTTGGTGAAAATGCTGTTGGCGCAGTTAAAAGCAAGTTGCGTATTTCTTGATGGTTTGACTCATCACATGCGGCTTTAAGTTTACCTAAAAATGGTTCAAGCTCATTCCAAGGCATTTTGATTTCTTGCGCACTTAAAATTCTTGGGTGGTCGGTTCCAATAACATTGTCGCCAATAAGTAACTCTTCAAAAAGCTTTTCACCTGGGCGCAAACCGGTACATTTTATTTCTATATCGCCATTTGGTCTTTTTTCGTGTTTAACCTCAAGGCCTGATAAATGTACCATTTTGGTCGCTAAATCTTTAATTTTAACGGGTTCACCCATATCAAGTACAAATACATCGCTGCCAACTCCCATTGCACCAGCTTGAATAACAAGCTGCGCTGCCTCCGGTATTGTCATAAAGTAACGAGTAATGTCTTGGTGGGTTAAAGTAATTGGGCCACCCGCTTTTATTTGCTTTCTAAATAATGGAACAACAGAACCCGACGATCCCAGTACATTACCAAAGCGAACCATTGTAAAACGCGTTGTATCTTGAACTTCAGACAAACCTTGTAGCACTAGTTCAGCCATGCGTTTGGTTGTGCCCATTATATTTGTAGGGCGAACTGCTTTATCTGTTGAAATTAGTACAAAAGTTTCTACCTTAGCGTTTATTGCTGCGGTGGCAACGTTATAAGTACCATAAACATTATTACGTACGCCTTCTACTACATTATGTTCTACCAGTGGAACATGCTTGTAGGCCGCGGCATGATAAACGGTTTGAACGCTAAAAGTAGAGAAAGTAGATTCAACTAGTTTTTTATTTTGTATCGAGCCTAAAATAGGCAGTACTTCTACATTTAAATTATTAGAAGTGCAGTATTCCGATAGCTCTTTTTCTATTGCATACAAGGCAAACTCAGACAGCTCAAAAAGTACTATTTTAATTGGGTTATTTTTAATTATTTGCCTACATAACTCTGAGCCTATAGAACCACCGGCACCTGTTACCATTACCACTTTATTAGCTATATTTGCTGACATAAGATCTTGACGAGGCTGAACTGAATCTCGCCCTAGTAGGTCATCAATTTCTACATCTTTGACTTCGTCGAGGTTGGTAGTACCCGATACAATATCGGCCATGCCCGGAATAGTCATTACTTGTAATTTAAACTTTTCTATTGCATTGAGTACTTCTTTTCGGCGGCTTCTTGAGACACTAGGTAATGCGAGTAAGATTTTTTTCGCACATTTTTGCTTTGCTATTTCTGCAATTTGAGAAGGCGCATGCACACAAACACCTTGAATTAACGATAAGTGCTTTTTAGGGTCGTCGTCTATAAAAGCGACTGGTGAATACTCAGGGCCATTAGCAAGCGCAGTTGCTAACTGGCGCCCAGCAGAACCTGCGCCATATATTATTACGCCCTCTTTACGGCGCATAGTTATCTGCCCAACAACTGCGCGAACGGTAAGCCTTGCTCCGCCAACAAATAAAATACAAAAGCTGGCATAAATAAATGGCACTGTACGTGGTACAGGGGCACTTAAAAAGAATGACAAAACGGTTAAATATACAGTAGAGAGCACAACGCCAGCAATAATAGCCCACATTGCTTGTGTGTTCATGTAACGAAGTACAGCTCGGTAAAGCCCAAGCTTTACAAAGCTAAATAAGCTAAGCGGAAGAACAGTAGCTAATAATATCCAAGTATGTGTATTTTTTAAAACTGCGGTGCTGTCTAACCTGAGTAAAAAAGAGAGCCAAAAAGCTACAACAATAAAAATACTATCTACAACAAGTGATACAACTCTTTTTTGGGGGCGAGGTAAATTAACTAAATATTTTAAAAACACAATACATTTCCCTGAAGCTAGCAGTGAGACTACTATTCTATTGATTACAATTTTACTACAAGATGAACAACTATTGCACTTAATAGTTAAAGACTATATTCAAAATATTATATAGTCTTTATGTATTTGGTTATTTTTTGTAAATTTGTGTATGAAAGTAAAGCTATTTAACTCTATCCCCACTGCCACTTCCTGTCACTGTTTGCAGTATGTAAGTGAAGTAGTGCTTTAGGTTAAGAGTGGCTATCATTTTTTCATCCGTTTCAGCAAGTAACGTTGGTGTAGACATATCAATCTCATTGACTTGGGCTAAACCAGTAATACCAGGGCGCACATTGTATATATTTTTAGCCTCACGAGCCTGAGTAAGTTCTTCTTGATTAAATAAGCCTGGGCGAGGCCCAACTAAACTCATTTCGCCTTTAAGTACATTCCAAAGCTGCGGTAGTTCATCTAATTTAGTTTTACGTAAAAAACCACCAAAGCGAGTGATAGATGCAGTGCTTGCCAGGTGGCTAGCGACCGACGCTGTATCTACGGTCATTGTTCTGAACTTTACCAAGGTAAATGGCTTTTTATTGCGGCCAACGCGCTCTTGCATAAAAAGTGGTGAGCCTGTATCAAATAAGCCTATGATGAATAAAATGATTAAAAATGGCATGGCAAATATTAAACCTACCAATGAAAACAAAATGTCGAGTATACGAATCATTAATTAACCTATTTAATTTTTTGCTGAGAACTTAAAGCCATCTTCAACTGAATATGGTGGTGTCCAATTAAGTGTATTTTTTGTGTGAGTGATATCTACTTGTAGTGATCCTGTTAAACGATCAACTACCTGTTTTTTGCCTAGCATTGAGCCAGCTATTGAAAATAAAACTGGCGGTACCGGGAGCGCCAAGTTTGACTTACCCTGTACCTGAGCCATTAATTGTACCATTTCAGCAGTAGAAAGGTCATGATCATCACTTGCTAAAAACACTTGATTAGCCGCATTTGGGTGCTCAACACATACCTTAATTAAATCAACTAAGTTATATACAGATACTAAGCTTCTCTTATTTTTATTTATTGCTCTAAAAGGCAGAGGAAAACCCTTATTTACTAACCTCATTAAAGATGCAAAGTTAGCCTTTACGCCTTCGCCGTATACTAACGGGGGCCTGATTATTACTATTTCCATACCTGTTTTTTGCCCTAAAGCTAGCAGTTTTTGCTCTGCTTCTGCTTTAGAAACTCCGTATGGATCTTCTGGGGCATTTTCTTGCTCATTAAAAGGAGTACGACCGGTTGTACTCTCGCCATTTACCTTAATTGTACTTATAAATATAAATCGCTTAACACCAGCTTGGGCAGCTTGCGTAGCTAAATTTAAAGTCCCTTTTGTATTTACAGCTCTAAATTCATCTATTGGATTTGCAGAATTATCATCCATTATATGGACTCGTGCGGCGCAGTGTATAAGTACTTTAACTTCGCTTAAATTTAAGCTTTGTTTTGCATCACTAAGATCAAAATGTTGATGTTTATAATTACCAGTAATCGGTTGCCTACCAAGTAACAAACACTCTTCAACATCTATTTTTTTTAGTAACTCTTTTCCAACAAAGCCACTATAGCCTGTTATAGCAATCATAACTTTTTATCCATCGATGCTTTATATATTTTGATGTGAGTATCTACGACAGCTTTAACATCAAACTCTTTTTCGGCAAATGCTCGGGCTTTAATACCCATTTCCATTCGTTCATTTGTGTTATTTATTAATTTAATAAAAGCATCAGCTAAAGGTTTCGCATCCATAGGTGGAACAGCTAGCCCTGTTACGTTATTAATTATGGCATCACTACAACCTGGATTTGTAGTTGTCACAATGGCTCTACCGCATGCTGCTGCTTCAATAAGTACTTTTGGAACGCCTTCACCATAAAAAGAAGGTAGGCTTACAATGTTTACATCTGAGAAAATTGCAGGAATGTCATTACGGTGCCCTAAGTAATCGATTACCCCTTCATTAACCCACTTGTCAATTTCAGCTTGTTTTATTGTATTTGGGTTTTCTAAGTCGGGTGTTCCTATAAGCAAAAACTGTGTATTTGGTAGCTGTGCTTTAACTATTTTGGCAGCTTCAATATATTGATAAACACCTTTTTCACGTAGTAAACGACATGCCATTGCAACTTTAATATGTGGACTGTTTATTTCAGGAATATGATTATAAACAGATAAGTCGACACCAGAACCTTTAATAAGTATTTTATCGTTAGCTTTAAGTTTAGCTACATCTGTTAGTATTTTTTCATCTGATCTATTTTGAAAGATAACCGTTTTGTTTTTATGAGCTAGCGCAACTTTGTATACCATTGATGCTACGAACTTAGTTAGCTTTGCTCTGAAAGTATTTGCTGTAAAAACATAACCTAACCCTGATATAGCAGCTACAAACGGTATTTTTTGTTTAATTGTTTTTAATACTAACCCTGCATATAAAACAGGCTTTATTGTTACAGCATGAATAACTGATGGCTGCTCTTGCTTAATTAAGTTACGAATAGCTTTAAGTGTTTTTAGCTCATTACCTATGCTGCCACCACTTCTACTAAATGGTAGTTCTGCAACATTAAAACCCATATTTATAAGCTCTTGCTTATGCTCTGTAAAATGGCAGGCTATAGTAACATCATACTCTTGCTTAAGAGCTTCTTGCGCTATTGGTAAACGATGTGAAATAAAGAACCAGTCCACATTAACTAAAAATAAAAGTTTAGGCATTAGCTCTATTCCTAAGTTGATAATTTGAAAAAATTTTAATACTTCCTATTTGTTTGATTTTAATAAATACAGACGCAGATAATTAATAGTTAAACTATATTGACCAAGCTGCGTGATAGTTATTAATCATTGAATTAATACTAAAATTATCTTCAACTCTTTTTCTACATGCCTTTGAGCGATTTAACCAATTTTCTTTATGTAACTCTTTTTCTTTAATAGCACCAATAATAGCGTCAGCTAGTTCATTATGATTTTTGGGGCTAACAACCCAACCTGTCGATTTTACAATTAACCCTGCATCTCCCACATTTGTAGTTACACATGGTGTCCCGCAGGCCATAGCCTCAGCTAAGACATTTGGAAACCCCTCCCCAAAAGATGAAGATAAAATATTTATATCGAGTGCGTTCATTATGTGAGGTATATCGGTTCTTTGACCTAATAAAATAATTTCTTCTGTCAAATTTAAATTATCAACTTGCCCAGTTAACACCTGGTTACCTTGTTCAATTTCTCGCCCAATTAAAACGCATTTAAACGAATAACCAGCTTGTTTTACTAAGCTAAGTGATTGTAGTAAATTATGATGATCTTTTTGCGGATTATATCGACCGATCATACCTATAAGCAATTCAGATTGCTCAAGACCGATACTGTTACGGAAGGTATGTGCTCCTGCATTATTAACGGTAAATAACTCTAAATCGTAGCCATTTCCAATGACTATTGATTTTGAAGTATCGTACCCTAACAGCTCATGGGTGACTTTAGCTTGCTCAGCACAATAAATAATTTTTTTTGGAATCCATTTTGAAAGTATTGAACAAGCTTTAGCAACAAGCACGAGTGCTTTTTTAGAATGTTCAACTTCTATTGTAGAGTGTCGTACATTCCAGTAAATTGATTTTGCTCGGGCTAGCTTAGCCACTACTCCACCAATCAAATCGGCATGATACATCCATGTTTGTATTACGTCGGCATTTTGCTGCTTAATTAATTTATACAAGGTTAATAAGCCATTAATAGAAACCCTTCCTGAAGGCATATTGAGGCAATAAACGTTAACTCCCTCAGCCTCCAAGAGGTCAGCATATTTACCCCTACCAATTAATGAAACCACAATATGTGTATTATGCTTATCACCTTTACAGAGTCTATATAAAACGCCTTCTGCGCCGCCATTTTCTAAACCTGTAGAAATATGAATAATTTTTTTCATTACAACCCTGTACCCCAACCTAACCAAGGTTCTTTAAATCTAAGAATCCACGTAATTAACGTAAACGATATTATTAATCCAAAAAAGCAAAGCCTTCTCCACGAAGTTAAGCCTAGACTTGCTAGTAACACTATTACGACAGAGCTTTCGAAAATTCGCCCTGTAACTTCAATCAAAAAGTAAGTGGATAGATAAAAGGCTATTATGCTCATTGCAAAAGCATTCTTTTTGGCGAATGTTCGTCCTTGCAAGTAATACAAAGTAAAAACACATAACCATAAAACAAAACCTAAACCACTGACCGAGCTGGCACTAAACTCATACACGTTTGCTTGTCTTGCACCTACTGCACCGGCTAAAAATCCAAGGCCTACCCCTATCGTCAAACCAAATAAAATAACCGCTATTGTTCTTATGTCACTAGATAGCTTTACATCTCTAAGAATGTGAGTAAATGCATATAAAAATAATATAAAAAAGAAGCTAGCATGTATTAAAGGAGTTAAAGCAAAGAAGAACCACCGCCAAGAACGAGATTGGCAAAACCACCCCAACAAAAATAAGCTAATAGCAAATCCCTGCCTGATGTGGACAACATATTTAGTTATCACTTGTGGGAAAAGCAAAATAAAAACAAGAAAAAAAACGTACCTTGGGTTTATTTTAAGTACTACGAACGCAGAGCTAAAAGCTGAAAAAAATATTATTGTTGCTACAACTTGTTCAGGGGTTAAGAAGCGGCTAAATATAAAATTTAACCCCAACCAAACTGGTTCGTTAAAAAAGCTAGAAATTATACCGCTAGACCAATACCTAACAAATATTATTTCTGGACTGCTTGCATATTCGATGTAGTTTACACGATCTTTTATAGTTACATCCATCGGGATGTAATTCGATAGAACCAAAGCATATAAAAATGCTAAGGCCAGTACCGCTAAACTATAAATAAGCTTGGTGTTTCTGTATTTTATTAGCTGCTTTTCAATTGAAGTCATTCTATTAACCCAGTTAAATATTCTTTAAAAGTTCTGAATATTTTTTAATAACTTCTGACACTTTATTTTTTTTAGCTGTTTCCATTACAACTTTAGAGTCAAACTGAGTATTTAAGCTTTTGTCTAAATAAAATATAAGGTCGTCAATATTTTGATATTCTACAAGGTAGCCATTGCTCCCTTGGTTTATTATTTCACTTGGTCCACTCGGACAGTCAAACGAAACAACAGGAGTGCCTAAGGTTATGGACTCTACGAGTACGTTAGGAAAGCCTTCGTAAATAGAAGTTAATAAAGTAACTTTAGCATTTAAATAATAATCGAGCATGTGAGGTTGGAAGCCTTCAAAGTCTACGCTTTGACTTATTTTAAGCTGCTTCGCTAAGCTTTTAAGCTCACTTTCAAGGCTACCTTGCCCTACAATTTTTAGTCGTAAGTTTGGGGAGTTATTACTTATTTTAGCGAACGCTTCTAATGCAAAATGAAAGGCCTTTTGTTTCTCCAAACGCCCTACACATAGTATATAGTTCTGCTTGTTATTATTTTCTTTATTATGGTTTTCCACATAGTCTTCAACATGCTTTGCTACAGGATTTAAGATTACACTGGTTCTTCCTTTTAATTCAGGAAACGCAGTTAATAAATCTTCCTGCATTGCTTCACATTGATTTATTACATGATCAGCTTTACAAAAGTAATGTTGGATTAATGGGTTGGCAATATATCTACGCCATATCCCTTTACCTTGGCCACTAGATTGAGAAAAAGTATTAATATTCCGTGCTATGACTTTTATGTTAAGTCTTAAAACACTTTTTAATAGAATAAGTAATACCGCTAGTTCATATTTAAATACAACGATTTTTTCTATTTTGTTTTGGCGAATATATTTTAATAACGGAACAATAGCGTACCTTGCATTGCCTGCATTTAACGATATTAAATTTACGTTTTCGTTAACACGATCTAAATAAGCTGCATTTTTTAAATGTAATACAATTAAGTCTACATCCCAGCCGTTTTTGGCTAGTCCATTTGCTACATTAACACAAACTCCTTCTGCCCCGCCTCCGGCCAAAGAGCTAACAAAAAGTGTTATTTTATTATCTTTCATTTAAATATCTGCATTTGTTTTTCCACATAGATAATAAGTAGAGTCGGTAAATCAATCGGCATGAAAGTTGGGAGTACTTTGTATCTTTATCCATAGAATTTTTTAGTCTGAGAATAATACGGTCTACTTCACTATGATCCCACAAAGAACATTGACTTATCTCAGCTGTAATAATATGCCAATTATTATTGACGATTGCTTTAGTATCATAAGACCAGCCCATCTTTCCTATTTCATCAGAATCAAGATTTAATTTATCCTTTAGTAAATCTCTTAAAATGAGCTTATTTTTAAAAGTTTGACGATCAAATAAATACTGTTCAGGCATCTTTCCAAAGTATTCTGCAACCCTTTTAGTTGCAAAGGGAAGTACTATTTGAGCACCTAGGTAATCTGAGAAGTTAAATAGTTTACGAATCATTTTTTCGCTAATTACACGCGTGGAGTAAATATCAGATTTAAAATAAAATAAATCCCAACTCTTTCTCAAATTAGACTCTTTTCTCCAGTACGAATAAGTTGATACTGTATTTGGAAATACCTTTCGACTATCTTTTAATGAAAATCCAGATTGTCCAAACCATTCAGCTGGTGTTCTTAATAATGAACTATATTTATTTTCTGAATCTATAAACTTTCTAAAAAAAGAAAACCGTGAGGTAAAATTACTGACTTTTGTTTTTAAGCTATCTTTAGCAGAAGGTGGGCTAATCATATGGCTGTCGTTGCCATCCCCAAAGATTATATTTGCGTTGAATAGCTCTGGGAGTTGCTTAGCATATAAAGGATACGCTAAGCATAAGTTATCCACACACGGAAGTGGCGCTTTAGCAAAGTAGTCATTAATAAAATCTAAATGCTCATCTTGCAAGGTGTCTACTTCGTGTAATATTTGGTGAGAAAAGCCCAACTTTTCAGCTATCTGCTCACTAACAACACTTTCGTCTAGGTTACCTTTAGACCTATGTGTTACTAGAGTTACATTTTCCTGAAAGCCTGCTTCTGCCAATGCTAACGCAACGCTATTACTGTCTTTTCCTGCACTATGAAACAAAAAAGTCTTTTTAGTTTTATCTAGCTTATTTATTGTTTCGTCAGCTAATATTTTTAAAATTTCATCATAATTTGGCTCTTTGTAAGAAGCTAATGACTCTCTTTTTTCTGCTGCAAAAGGAAACCCATGTGAAAAATTAATTTTTACTTTACCATCTACGGTTTCTATTCTAGCTGTATCACCTATACCTATAATAAACACATTTTGGTAAGCTGTTAACGGTGGAGGAATAACGCTGCTTTGCAGTAAAAAAGAGACTCCTTTATTTGATACTTTTAGTGGCTTTTCTACCCTGCTATCATCAAGTAATTCCGTGATTGAATATGAATATAATAACTCTCGATTATCTTGTGATAAATAGACGTATATAGGGTATTCCCCAGCCAAGTCAGATTGTAAAGTGATACTAGAGCTATTGATCTTATATTGATTAATCATCTCTCGAAGCCCCTTCAGATTTAAGAATGCTAGTAAGTAATTCTAAGTGAGACTCACAACGTATTAAATTCAGCTTTGCTAAACCATTTCGCTCATTAACAAAAAACTTACTTATTGGAGTATTTCTGAATAAGAAGCCGGCACCTGGGAAGCTGAATGGCAAAAACTGCTTTACTAAAACGCTAGGGCGCCTTTTAGCTACAAAACTTTCCCATTCAATTAGCCACCGCTCAATACTTTCGAGGTTTTTTCGGTATTCTTCAAGCCTGCTCAAAAGTAATTCTCTTTCATTACCCTTTAAAATTTTTATTCCCTTTAATTCAATCGATTGCTCATAAGGTATAAGCTCAAAATTCACTCGCTGCTTCGAATTAGCATCAAAACCCAATTGAACCATATATCCGAACTTCCAATCAGCTGGAGGGTTATTTTCATCAAAAATAAAGTTTCCAAGTGAATATACTATCGGTTTATCACGATAAAATTCGTATGCTCCCGGCACATGTGGATGATGACAGATCACAGCATCAACACCTAAATCAACAAAATGCTGACAAACCCTCCGTAACCCGGGGCGCGGGTAACAAAAAAATTCGTTGCCTCCATGCAAAGTTACAATAACTATATCAGCTTGACTCTTCGCGATCTGGATTTGCTGATAATTTTCAATTAAATCAATTGAGGCAGCCCCAGCGCTATTACATTCTGATTGGTTAAACTCATGTTCAGCAATAGCAATAACGGCAAACCTAACTCCTTTAACTTCTTTAATTGCAATCTCTTTTGTATGCGCCTTATCAAGCCCAGCCCCAACTGTCGTCAGGTTTAAATCATGGCAACTAGTCAAGGTATCCGCCAAGCCTGCCGCCCCATAATCTAAAATATGATTATTTGCCAAGCCAATAATGCTAAAGGGTTCCAAAGCTTCTACACATTTAATATCAGCACGTAAAGTTGGCCCTGACTTGTTAATAGCTTTGGTTGACCCTGTTAATGGACATTCTAAATTTACAAATGATAGGTCTGAATCTTCTATTATTGGTAGAGCATCGCCCAGAACCTGCTTTTTTTTACTTAAAACTAAAGGCTCAAAACGACGGCATGGAGCAAAGTCACCACAAAACAATACTTTAATTTCACTCATTTTTTAATTCCTCATGTCGCATGTTAAATGAGTGCTTCTTATTAAATCTTTTATTTAAATTGTCTGTTATAGAGGAAAATAAATAAGTCAACCTATTAAACCTAAAATTTTTGAGCGGCATCTCTATATTCTTTAACCGATCCATAGACGCTTGACATGATTCATTCGTAAATTGATCAATACAATTTAAGTGCTGTTGTTTTATTTCCAATCGCTCACTTGCATCCATTCTGATATATTTCAATATAAGTTCCTCAACGGATATCAGAGGAATATCTAACCCTTTCCTGCCATATTGAAATTCAAAAACATTACAAAAATAGCCGTATGTTTTAGGTTCAACTACATTTTGTACTCCGACTATTGAAGGAACACCTAATGCGCTTGCCTGAATTATAGCTGTACCATCTCCGATAAACATGTCACTTTGAGAAACTACCTGATCAAATTTTGAATAATTCAGTGTCCCATTTAATTTTATATGTTCGGTTAATCCTTCATTTTCAATTCTTTGTTTTAATTTACTAAATAACGGTCCATCACCATAAATATCGAACTGAATATTAAACCCTTTATCAATAAGGCTTTTCATGACATCGATCATATAAAAATTATAAGTCTTGAACTCCACTAAGCGTCCAATTGCAACTACTTTAAATGGGGTATTAACACTCCCAGAAATAGGAACTTCTTTGTGATCTACCACTCCTAGCCTAAAGACATTTGATCTATCGAAATTTTTCTTTTGATGTTTAGAATAAAGATCTCGACTACCTTTAGAAAAGAAAAGCAATGATTCTGATGGTAAATAATCAAATACAAATTGCCGGTTAATTTTCTCATGTAAAGCAACCTTGTCTCCCCCCCATAAATATTTAATGTAGTGATAAAAACCGATAGTAATCGGAATTCGCCTGTTAACTATTTTAGAAAGGCGCAATCCAAATAACGCGTGCATTCCATCAAAAGTATGAATTTGATCTACGTACTTAAAAAGCAGTGTTAAGTTATCCTTATTAATAGGTGCCAATAAGCACAATCGAGAGCTTATTGAAGGTTTAAATAAGAAAATTTCTTCAGCAAACATTACTCGTGCATACTTTTTAGCTTCAGCCAGTAATTCGTCATTCCCACTTTCAGGCTTAGACAGTAATAACATAGAAGTTGATAGGCCTAACCTTGCTCTTTCTTTTGCCATACGTACAAAAAATGTTTCAATTCCCCCAACAGACAAAGAGCCATAAATAAATAACATTTAGCTTCTACCTTTTATATATTTTTTAATAAGTTGAAAATTCGCATAAATTCGTTGGTAAAATAAAAGATATACAAAAAATAATGTCCCTATCCAAATAAAAGAGAAAAACGGAACTTTGTTTTTAACTAATAGTTCACACGTAGTAGCCAATGTATAAACAAATAATATTAGATAAACCTTCTTTCGTGGAAGTGAATACCAAAGTTTAGAGCTTGCTTCTGTTCTAACAATGAAAAAAATGAAAAATGAAATAACAGTAGCTAATGCTGCACCTGCTGCGCCATGTTTAGGTATTAGAAAGTAATTAAGAATAGCATTTGCAATAAATGCAACTATCGATGCAAGCATAGAATATAGTGACTTGCGAGTTATACCAATACCAACGCCAGTTGTTTGAGCAAGCATATAAAACAATGGCATTGACACACACGCTACTATTAAATATTCAATTGACTCATATTCTTTAGGTAATAATAGCGGTAAAATGAAGGAAAACAGTCCAACAAAAGACCAAATTACAGCTACAGCTAGCATCATATTCTCGATGACACCTTGTATTTTATCAGGCTTAACTCCTTGCTGAACCCACTTATACAAAGTAGGGTGCCATAAATTTGAAAAAACAGTCGATATAACAGATACAGCCCCTGCTAATGAAGCTGCGAGTGCATAAACACCTAACTCCTCAAAACCAGACATACTACGAAGAAAAAAACGATCCATCGTTGTTAATCCCCAATAAGCGAGTCCTCCTGCAACTAAAGGTAAGCTAAATAAAAGCATTTTCTTCATGAGGGCTATATCAATTTTTTTTCTTATAGCAGCTATACAAGTTTCTTTTGTAATCCACAAAAAAATAATCAAAGAAAATATAACTGCAAGAGCATTCATCAGCATTAAGGTGTTAAAATCTGAATTTAAATCCAGAAGCATTATTAAAGCAATAAATAGTATAAAAAATATTTTGGGTGCTATCTTAGTAGCTGAAAACGCGAGGCCTCTCTCTTCCATGCGTAATATATGTGAGAGAAAATTAATAACAAAACTTGCATATACACCAAGTATTAAAAAGAATGTAAGAAGTTCAGATTCTATTCCAAATAACAGTACCGATAAGGAATAAGGCAGTAATACAATGACTAAAGTAGTTACCGTTAAAAAAATTAGACCAGGCAACATGCTCAACTTTAATAGTGCATTTTTATCATCTTCTTCGTGGTATTCACGTACATATGCTTGGTGCATTGCTAAGCTAAACAAAGAGACAGATAAACTCAACACAACCTGCATCATTGTTAATCTACCGACATCTTCAACAGAAAAAAACCAAGCAACAAAAGGTAATGTAATTAAGCCTAGAGCAGCAGCGGCGATAGGCCCAATAGCAAAATGCACTACTTTTTGTAGGTTCAAACAAAAAACTCCAACACAGCCCTAATTACTTTGTTTTGCTCTTGTTCACTCATACCAAAATAAATTGGTAAACGTACTAACCTCCCACTCTCTTGAGTAGTGTATTTATCTTCACCATGAAAGTAACTAGCTTGAATACCATTAGGTGAGCTATGTAATGGTACATAATGAAATACAGCAGAAACGTCTGATAACTTTAAATGATCTATAAATTTTGCCCGTGTAGCCTCGTCAACGAGCTTTACATAAAACATATGGGCATTATGATCGCAACCTTTAGGTATTTTCGGTAACTCAAGCTTACCTGACTCTTGAAGAGCTGCAAAAGATTCGAAATATGTATTCCACGTATTTAAACGGTCTGCATTTATGTCATCAAATTTCTCTAATTGCCCCCATAAATAAGCTGCTTGTAAGTCGCTTGGGAGAAAGCTGCTACCAATGTCTACCCAAGTATACTTATCTACAACTCCGCGCATAAAGTTGCTTCTATTGGTCCCCTTTTCTCTGATAATTTCAGCTCGCTCAGAGAATTCAAGGTTATTTACTATTAATAAACCACCTTCACCGCCACTGGTATAATTCTTAGTATCATGAAAACTAAAAGCGCCGATGTCACCAATAGTACCAAGTGCTTTTCCTTTATAACTCGAGTTAACTCCTTGCGCTGCGTCCTCTATAACATATAGGTTATACTTTTTAGCAATAGATAGAATTTCATCCATTTCACAAGCAACGCCAGCATAATGTACTGGTACAATAGCTTTTGTTTGATCTGTAATAGCGGCCTCTATTAGTGATTCATCTATATTCATAGTATCGGGCCTAATATCTACAAAGACTATTTTTGCGCCTCTTAATAAAAAGGCATTTGCCGTACTAACAAAAGTATAGCTAGGCATTATTATTTCGTCACCCGGCTTTGTATCTATAAGTATTGCAGCCATTTCTAATGCATGAGTGCAAGAAGGCGTTAATAATGCCTTTTGACACCCTAATTGGTCGTTGAACCATTTATGGCACAGCTTAGTAAATTGACTATCCCCAGAGAGTCTACCATTTTTCATTGCTTCTAAAACATACTGTTCTTCGTTACCGGTGTAAGGCGTTTTATTAAATTCAATCATTACTTACCCTTAAAATTTCTTTTAATCCTTTAGCGCTAGGTTGCTCAGCTAATAATGAGTAATTTGCCTTTATTTTTTCAATTGGCCATTCCCACCACTTTATTTTTAGTAGCAATTCTATTATCTCTGCAGAAAAACGATATTTAATAATTTTAGCAGGAGAGCCAGCAACAATAGAGTAAGGCGGCACGTCTTTTGTAACAACCGCATTCGCACCTACTACAGCACCGTCCCCGATTACTACACCTCTTGTAACAACAGCACCTGCAGCAATCCATACATCATTACCTACTGAAACAGGAGCCTCAAACCTATCGTATGGCGCACTTTCACTAGAAGCTCGTATATTGTCAATATCATTATAAAGGAACGAGTGTTGGGTAGTACGGTTATAATCGTGGTTTGCACCGCCAATAGATACATTCCAAGATATGGAAGTAAATGAACCAATAGACGCATGCATAATTACTGTGTTCATGCCTGTATAAGTGTACCTAGATATTAAGCTTTGAAAAATATGGTTATTTCTATCTATCCGAACATTTTTGTGAAGAGTTGAAAAATCAACTCTGCTGTTATCACCTACACTAGATTTATCATGAACGGCTGACTCTTTCACTCTAGAATATTTATAAATCTTAGCGTCTTTGCTAATTACAGAGTTATCATTTTTATAATCAAACACCTGAAATTTTTCCTTCTATGTCTTTAATCGCTGTTTCGAATGTAAATGCAGGCGACCAATCAAAAGTTTGCCTAAATAAGTTAACTGCCATAACAGAGTTTTCAGAAACCTCTGTTAAATTATCATTAACAATTACCTTACAACCATTATCAAAGGTTTTAGATATAATGGTAGCAATCTCTTCAATATTAACGCCAACACCTGTGCCAACATTATATATCCCGTACTCAGAGTCATGTTTAACTGCTGTATAAATGGCATCAACTAAATCAAGAATATATATATATTCTCTAGTTATACCGCTGACTGTAACGTGCAAGTTCTCAGCTTTCACAGCGCTATCCAAAAAGACTCTAATCATACTACCTTCATATTCATTCTCTGAAAGTACCTGTGCAATTCTAAGACATTTAATTTTTAATCCATGAGAGTTATTTAAATAATTACATAATAGCTCTGTTTGAGCTTTTTTTAATGAGTAAAAATTAGTTGGAGAAACGTTGGTAGACTCATGCCATGGGCTTTTATTTTTACCATACACCCCTCGGGAAGAAGCTAATACTATGTTTTGAAGCCCAGCGTTTTTTGCAGCTAAAAGTACAATTTCATCTAAGTCTGAGGTTGTTTCTAGACTTTCTAATTTATGAAGTCTTTCTCCCGCTAAATGGATTAATGCATCAACATTTTCAAATATATGGCATAAGGAATTAAAAGAGAAATCAGAGTAAATACAATTTTCTTGTTCCGGCTTTCTTGATATTGCTACTAGTTCAAAATTATTTGAATACTTCTCAATAAAAGCTTTACCGATTAATCCTGTTGCTCCAGTTATTGCTATTCTCATGTTAATCTACCAAATTAATCTTATATCCACATTTTTCCATAATTCCATTCATCTCATTTACTACTTCACCAACTAAGTAATAATGCTCTTGGTAAAGTGAACAAGCGTCAGCATTATATTTGGAAACTATTTCCCCGGGAGCTTGACAAATAAACTCAAGAGCAGAAGGATTAACAGTATATATTGGTAACTTATTCAACTTTTTACTTAATAAATGGTCTATACAAATAGATAACAAATCTATATCGGTTGAAAACTTAATCAGATTCCACATATGGCACCCATCAAATCTTGGGGTTACTTCAATTAAAAATGGATTATCTTTTTCCATTTTTATCTGAAAATAAACAGGTCCATTTGTAATTCCAATTGCGTGAATTGTTTCTCGAACAAGCCTTTCTACATTTTTGATTGCTGGTTCATTAATTGTAACAGGTAAAATATGCTTTCGAATAATTCCCCCATCGTAATCATTCCAACTTTCGCGATCTGAGGGTAGGAAGAAAATCAACTCTCCATCAATTACATATGCATTAACCGAAATCTCTTCGCCATTTACTTTTCTTTCCAAAATGACATCTCCACAACGAGAATGTTTTTTTGCAAATGAAAATGATTTAATAAGTTCATGTTTATTATGAGCTGTGGATACCCCTCTTTGGCCCTGGCTATCAACAGGTTTTACTATCATTGGAAAATCAACATCTAGAGATTCAGGTAAGTCACTCTCAACCTGAAAAGGAACTGCTCCATACACACCTCTGAGCACATCTCTAAATAAAGCCTTATTATTACATGCCTTTGCCACTTCATAGTTTACAAAGTGAGGAAGGTTAAGCTTTTCTGAAACATAAGCAACTGTAGGCATAGCGACATCGGACCCGACACTATAGATGTAATCAATTTGGTTTTGTTTCGAATATTCAAGAACTTGATTATAATCAGTTATATCTATACATTCAAAATGGTCACAATATTTGTAACCTCGACCAATATTTGTATTACTAAGCCCATGTACTTCAAAGCTACCTTGCAGTTTTCGATATAGATCTACCTGAGCATTACCAATTCCTAGCACCAAAAACTTTTTCATAAAATCCTACTTCATATCACCTGAAACTAAAGGCTCACATTTATGAATCTTCAGCATATTAAATATTCTAAATAGATTACAGTTTTAATAAGTTATTAAGGTATGTACCATAACTATTCTTTTTAAATAAATCTGCCCTAAATACTAATTGAGACTCATTTATCCAATTATTGTTAAATGCGATTTCTTCTAAGCAGGCTATTTTATAGCCTTGGCGTTTTTCAATTGTTTCTACGAATTGTGCGGCTTCAAGTAAGCTTTCATGTGTACCAGTGTCTAACCAAGCAAAGCCGCGCCCTAAGCGTTCAACATTTAGCTTATTTTGGTTCAAATACATTTCATTGAGGCAAGTAATCTCTAGCTCACCTCGGTGTGAAGGCTCTACTTTTTTAGCTAACTGAACAACAGAATTATCATAAAAATATAAACCTGTTACAGCAAAATTAGACTTGGGTACTTCCGGTTTCTCTTCTATGGAGATAGCTTTTTTATTTTTATTAAACTCTACAACTCCAAAGCGCTCGGGATCCTTCACTTGATAACCGAACACCGTTGCGCCTAAACCATTCTTTGCATTGTCGACGGCATTTTTAAGTTTAGGTGTAAAACCTTCACCGTAAAAAATATTATCACCAAGCACTAAGCAAACATCATCATTACCAATAAAACGTTCACCTAAAATAAAGGCTTGCGCTAGACCTTCAGGTTCTGGTTGAACTGTATAATTAAGCTCAATTCCAAATTGTGAGCCATCACCTAATAAGCGCTTGAAAGAATCTGAATCTTCGAGTGTTGTAATGATTAAAATTTCTCTAATACCAGCCAACATTAACACCGAAAGTGGGTAATAAATCATTGGTTTATCATAAATAGGAAGCAGCTGTTTAGATACGCCCATGGTAATTGGGTATAAACGAGTACCTGAACCACCCGCTAAGATTATTCCTTTCATTACATAGCTCCTTTTTATAACTCGCCAAGACGTTCGCGCTGATACGATCCGTCTTGAACATTTTTGCACCATTGCTGATTCGATAAGTACCACTCGATAGTTTTACGCAAACCTGTTTCGAATGTTTCCACTGGCATCCAGTTAAGCTCTTTACTCATTTTTGATGAATCAATCGCATAGCGTCTGTCATGCCCAGGGCGATCTGTTACGTATATAATTTGCTCAGCGTACTTAGATTTTTTTGGTACTAACGTATCTAAAATTTCACAAATAGTTTGCACTACTTCTAAGTTTTGCTTTTCATTATGACCGCCTATATTATAGGTTTCTCCAACAATACCTTCGGTCACTACTTTATATAGAGCGCGCGCATGGTCTTCTACGTATAGCCAGTCACGTATTTGGTCGCCTTTACCATAAATAGGTAAGTCTTTTCCTTCTAGGGCATTAAGTATCACTAAAGGAATTAGCTTCTCAGGAAAGTGGTAAGGCCCATAATTATTTGAACAATTAGTAACAATTGTTGGAAAACTATACGTGCGCAGCCATGCTCGAACTAAATGATCACTTGACGCTTTACTTGCAGAATAAGGACTACTTGGCGCGTAAGATGTTTCTTCAGTAAATAATGGAAGTTCACCTTCTTGCTCATCTGGGTGAGGAAGATCACCATATACCTCATCAGTTGAGATATGGTGAAACCTAAACGATTTTTTATCACCCTCATTTAATGTATTCCAGTATTCACGAGCCGCTTCTAATAGATTATAAGTGCCTACTATATTAGTTTGTATAAATTCGGCAGGCCCAGTTATAGAACGGTCGACATGGCTTTCAGCAGCCAAATGCATTACTGCGTCTGGTTTATGCGATTTAAAAACCCGATCTAGCTCTTCACGGTTACAAATGTCGACCTGCTCGAATGTATACCTGTCATTGCAATCTACTGACTTTAATGACTCTAAATTCCCAGCATAAGTTAATTTATCGAGGTTAATCACTGAATCACTGGTGTTTTTTATGATATGGCGAACTACAGCTGAGCCTATAAAGCCTGCCCCCCCCGTTATAAGTATTTTCACATTAATCCTATGTAGTAATTATCACTTTTACTGAGCTGATACTAATCTTTGTGAATTAAGTAGTCTTAATTCGCGTCATACATGCAAAAGTCTTTTACTCTTTGCAATGAAGTACAGTAATTTAATTCAATTGATATAAAAATTTTATCCGATTAAAACTGTATTACTTCAGCTCTCAAAGTAGTTAGTTAATTAGTTGCATTTATTATCTGATGTGTAGAAGTAAACGTATTTTAATCTTTGATCCTAATATAGTGCTTGAGGATAACGATCATACAACTAAAAACTAGCCCTAATGCAAAGCCTAAGATTACAATTAGAGTTCGCTTTGGACTGTCTCTTACTTCTGGAACAAGTGCTGGATCTATCGTTTTAAAGGCATACTCATCTCGAACACTAGCAAACATGATTGTTTTTGCTTGCTCTTCAATTAATTTATAAAGAATGATTCGTATATCAGCAATTTTAGTATCTTCTAATTGCTTAGAAAGGAAGTCAGCACTTTTTTGAGCCTCCACTACGTCTCTATCTCTCATTTCTTTATTAATATCTTTTACTAACCAGTTGACCCATTGCTTCGCAATCAAAGGGGACTGGTGAACTATAGATAAAGTTATCATTGCCGTTTCTTTATTAGTTTTTAATAAAATTAAATCACTAAAAATTTTATAAGCTTCTTGGTCCGATGGTTTAGCTATACGTGGCGCTTCAACATCCCTCAACCATTTTTTTGAACTACTATCATAAACCTCAGGATCATAGAGCACCCCCTTATCTATATCCCAAGACTCTACAGCCATTAGATCTGGTAAAATATTATGTTTTTCAATAAAACTCGCTACGAATTTTCTGGATTTCAAAACTTCAAGGGCTAATTGTGTTTTATTGGTACTTTGCCCGCCTATATTTACTCCTGCTAGGCTTGCTAATCCACCAAACTGACCAGCTAAAGCTGATAAACCACCATTACTTTTTGCCTCCGCAGGTGCTAATAACACTTCAGATCTGTATAAATTTGGCTGCTTTAAGGCAAAAATGACTGAGAACAAAACAAACAGAAAAGTGATCACTGCTATTATCCACTTTCCTCTCCAAATAACAGATAGCAGTTCACCTAAATCTATTTCATCATCAACAGGCGGATATCTGTTTTGCTCTA
Organism: Pseudoalteromonas carrageenovora IAM 12662; assembly: GCF_900239935.1. NCBI lineage: Bacteria > Pseudomonadati > Pseudomonadota > Gammaproteobacteria > Alteromonadales > Pseudoalteromonadaceae > Pseudoalteromonas > Pseudoalteromonas carrageenovora. The sequence goes on along the minus strand of NZ_LT965928.1, from coordinate 470,713 downwards.
GCTCAGAGCTTTGTGTTCTCAAATCTGTTTTCATATAGTTGATCTAGTTCCACTTTCTAATCTAATTATTAAAGCAATAATTACTGTTCGCATACTTAATTTACTCAATAGAGCAAGTTTATACTTTAAATATTGGTAATTGCAGCGACAGCGACACCTAATTGGTACACTATTTGGGTTGCGGTACTCCACAGGGTAAGCTTATCCATATGACTCGCGTCCATTGGGATTACGATTGTATCGCCAGCTTCTAACTCTGTAGGATCATTTGCGGCAAACCACCCTCCTTTAGCAGGAATTTTAACTGAGCCATTAGCTTTAATTATATAAATACTGTCTTCATCTGCACGATCTTTTAGGCCACCACTTAGGTCAATATAATCTTCAAGTGTAACCCCTGATTTATATAAATGGGAGGTCGAATAATTAACTTCACCGATTACGCTAATTGAATCACGCTTGCTTGGTACATATAAAATATCACCGTCTTGAAGGACTAAGTTTTGCTTATTCTCGACAATAAGTGGTAAGTCGATAACTAAGCGCCCTACAGCTTCCACACTTGCTAAATCATTTAACAGCTTATTCATTTCATCATATGAAAGTGAATTACTGCTTACTGAATTTTGAAAACTTTTTGATGCGATATCACGACGTAACTCGGTTGATAATCGGGCTAGTTGCTCTTGTTCTTGCTCTTTTATAGAGGCGCGAGTAAATACTGCCGCTTTTTGCTCTGCAAACTCAGAGAAGCCACCTGCGCGCTCTAATAGCTCCGTTAGTGTTTCGCCGCGACGGATTGTGTATACACCAGGGAATTTAAGCTCACCTTTTAATTCTACTTTTACGTTTTCTTGCCAGTTTGGGATAGCAAACACGTTAATGCTGTCTTTGCTTTGTAGAGTGATATTACTTTGTAGGTCGCCGCGCATCGCGCTTTCTAAATCTAAACGTAAATGCTCTATCTTGGAGCCATCGTTTTCAACAATTCGAGTGATTTCTGCTTGTTTTACGTAAGCAGACTCTAACAACCCGCCAGCAGCTGTTACTAAATCACGCACTTCACCGCCTATCATTAACGGATACACACCAGGGAATGTAACGTTGCCGTTAATTTCTACAAGCTGAATAGCCTGATTAACAGAAGCCTGTTGCTTAAATTTTGCAATAAGTGGGGCCAGTAAATTGTGGCGGCTGAATAAAGCGTAGTCTTCTGGTTTTAATTCAAGCTCAGCTTCTTCTTTAGCTTTGCGTTTTGACATTTCAGCGAGTGTAAGAGCTTTATTTTCTTCAAAAATAAACTCCTCTTCTTGATTTATACCAATGTATTTTTCAAATTCTTTTTGCTGGTATGTATGCCATTGTTCAGCCTTTAACTGTTGCTCTTGCTGTTCTTGGCTTAAAGCCATATTAGCAAGTGCCGATTTTTCAGCTTCTTTTTCTTCAAAGCGGCTAAATACGATTATTTTATCATTCGCTTTTAACGTTAAGTTATTTTCTGGATTCTTTATTATCGCTTGAGCTACATCAAATTGGTGCGCTTCTATATCACCATTAATATTTATTTCGCGAATCACTAAGCCATAGCTTAAATCCGCTTGTGGCAATAAGTCGCCTCGAACTGATTTTAAAACATCAGAAATACGTTTACCTTGATACCACTGATAGTTACCCGGGCGCGCTACAGCGCCAATTAGGCTAATTGAATTTTGATATTGTGCACTAATAGAGTTAAAACGAATTCGGTCGCCATCTTGAGGAATGTAGTTTATTTGAGATTTTGAAAAATCGACAGATAGCACTTCTTTACGGTCAAAATTAAAGCGCTCTACTACTGCATTTTTAGCGTAAGCGCCAGGTTTAAGGCCTCCCGCCATAGTTAATAATTGCTTTGCAGTCTCGCCTTTTTTTAGCTCAAATATTGCGGGGCGCTTAACTAAGCCTTCAACTCTAACTTGAGCTCCTACAGGAGGTACGAAAACAACATCGCCAGATTTTAAAACTATATCGTTACTGCTATCACCTTTGATCAGTAAGTCATAAAGGTCGAAGTTAGTAATAACTTTACCTGCACGTTTAACCTGTATATTACGAAGAGAAGCAATATCTGACACACCACCGCTTACAAATAAAGCATGAGATACAGTCGTTAAAGACGATACGCTATAACTTCCTGGCTTATAAGCTTCACCAAGTACTAAAATACGCATGCTACGAAGTTGACCAAGCGATACAAAAGCTTTTACGCCTATGACTTCTTGTTCAACTTTAACTTTAATTAATTCTTTGATTTCGGCAAAGGTCAAACCTGCAACTTCTACAGGGCTTAAATCTGGAATATTTATACGCCCTTCACGGTCAACAGTTACATTAAAACTGTCACTTTCTTTACCGTAAAAATTTATTTTTAATTGATCGCCTGCACCTACTATATAGGTATCAGGTACTGCCGCATTTTCATTTGGCATAAAGGTCGCAGGTTCGCCTGCAAATAACTCATAACCGTATGGTTTTAATTCATCTGTTTTTGGCTTAAAGCGTTCTTCGTCCGTTAAATCTTCTTCTTCCTTTTCAGGACGTTCACCTATAGTTGATTTTTCTTCTTTATCATTTTCTTCATTTGACTGATTTGCACCGGTAATTGTAGAAATATCCACACCGTACTGCTTTGCTAGGGCTTCCTGCTGAGATTTAGGCAATTTTTTAAATTGCTCAATTTGTGACGCTGTTGGCGTAAAAGCCAGCGTACTAAAACTACAAAGTAGAATAAAAGCACTAATAAATTGTGTAAAAACTTTCACGAGTAGGTATATCCCTAGGTCTACAACCAAAATTGGTGGCTATAATACATTAAATTTGCACAAATAAAAAAGGGACTTTCGTCCCTTTTGTCACTTAAATGTCATTAAACTTGCTGGTTTGGTTAAAAACTGTAAACCAGGGTCAATGATGTTTCAGTGTCTGTGCTTTCTTCATCATCAGCAACGTCTGAGTTGTTGGTTAGATTAAAAGCAACTTTCATTTGTAATGAACCGTTGATTTTAGCAAGCAGTGCAGTTTCTGAGCGTGTTTTAGTATTCGAGTCACCGTATTCTACAGCCACTAATTGAGTAAAACGTGCGCTTTCAGAAATCTGCCAATTGTAATCAAGCTTACCTAAAGCAATTATTTCACTGTCGCTTTCGCCAGCAAGTAGGTTGCCGTTGTCGTCTACTTGAGTACTATCGTCTGAGTATTCAAAAAACTTGTAACCCGGACCAAACTCCGCATTTAGCCACATATTTTGTTGGTCAAGTAAGCGTAAGCCGTAACCAGCAGAAATTACAGATTCTGTTCTATTCGCGCCAAAGTAGCCTGAAACGTGTGAACCATAAATGAATAAATGAGAATTCTTTTCATTTAATTTGTAATTACCTTGCGCTGATGCAGAGTACTTTTCGTTAGTACGTTGCTTGTCTTTATCGCCGTTGTCATCTTCTACTTCATCTTCTTTATAGATGCCGTCGATTTTGTACTCGTTATTCCAATTTTCTAGGTTATGTAATACTTTAAGACCGCCTTTTAAGGTAGTTGTTTCAGTATTACCACTAGTAATGATTGCACCTACTTCACTAGTTACTTCCCACGTTTTTCTATCTGCGTCTTCAGCGAATGCGTTAGTTGCAGCAGATGCTGCAACTAAAAGTGTTAAAAGCTTCAATTTCATTAAAAATAACCTATTTGATTCTAAAAATTAGTCTTGCTTGTGTAAATGAACATCCATTTGTGGAAATGGAATATTAATATCTGCATCATCTAGTGCTATTTTAATATTTTCCATTAATGACCAGTATGTTGGCCAGTAATCAGCAGAGTTAACCCAAGGGCGAACAACAAAGTTTACGCTAGAATCACCCAGCTCATTTACAGCAACTGTGTAAGCAGGATCTTTAAGTAAACGAGTTTCTGCGTCAAGCACTGATTTTAATACTTCTTTTGCTTGGCGTAAATCAGCATCGTAACCAACACCAATAACTAAATCGATACGACGTGTAGATTCACGTGAAAAGTTAGTAATAGCACCAGACATAATTTGAGAGTTAGGAACAATGATTACTTTATTATCTGGAGTGCGTAACTCAGTTGAGAAAATTTCTATTTTTTTAACAGTACCCATTTTTCCGCCTGCTTCAACAAAGTCGCCAGACTTGAAAGGACGAAGCAAAATAATTAATACACCAGAGGCGAAGTTAGATAATGAACCTTGTAGTGCTAAACCAACAGCTAAACCTGCAGCACCCAAAATAGCTATAAATGAAGTTGTTTCTATACCAATCTGTGAAAGCGCCATTAAAATTGTTACAGCAAACACAAGTGTAAATACTATGCTAGCAACAAATGAGCCGACAGCTTTGTCTACTTTCTTTTTAGCAAAGCCTTTTTCAGTTAAGTTAGAACAAAACTTAGCAACACGACTACCAATTAAAAATATAACAAGCGCTACAACAGCTTGAATACCATAATGTAAAATTAGGCCTGAGTTTTCATTTAGCCAATTAAGTACTGAATCCATATTTACTCCAAATTATTTTTTAAGCGTTTTTCCAGACATGATTATACATTAATTTACAATTCGTTCTCATAAAATAGTAAATTAATACTAAAAACATGGTGTTTTTTGATTTTTTAGCCAACATATTCGCCGCGCATACTACTTATTATTTATGAACTTAAGATGTTTGTTGTTCTTTTTTTAGTTTTTTTATTAATTTTAGCTTTTAGGGCTTCCCAAGGTTTATTATTTTATGTATTATGCGCGCCACACCAAACAAGGTGTCGTAGTGGCGGTTGTAGCTCAGTTGGTAGAGCCCCGGATTGTGATTCCGGTTGTCGCGGGTTCAAGCCCCGTCAATCGCCCCATTTTTTCCCTCCTTTGTATTTCTATAAAATAAAAACTAAAAATCTTACTCTACAAATATTTTTAGCAAATCGTTAAGCTGTTTTTAAGTTGTTAAAACAAAACTCACTGTTTACATTTATTTAATAACCACCCAATCTGCTTTACATATAAATGGAAAGTGCTACCTTAGTTATAGTTTCATAGCTTTTAGTACTAGTCACCTTTATAGGATTTTCACACCGGCATGATCAAGCACCTTATTTTTAGTATATTACTTAGTTACCTTGCTTTACATAGTTTAAACGCTAAAGCTGAAGACAACGTTTCTTATGTAAAATTACTAGGTGAATTACAGCATTTAATTTCCAATAAACAGTATGCAGAAGCATATAAAAGCAGCCAAAAAAATTATAAATATTTAGGTGAACCTGATTTCGATTATTTGTTGGGAATTTCAGCTCTCAATTCAGGTGAATCAGCCCCCGCTGTATTTGCATTTGAAAGAGTCGTTGAAGACAAACCTCAATGGTATGAGGCACGTTTATATTTAATTAAATCGTATATTGCGGCAAATAATTTACCGGCAGCGAATTCTCAAGCCCTAGTTATAATAAATACTAATACTTCATCAGATAGAGTGAAAACGGCTGCGCAAACTTTATTAGATATATCTCAACGTAAACAACGCACTACTGCACGCTCGTTTAACCAAAGTATTGAGCTTGCTTATGGTGTTGATGATAACGTTAATGCGGGTACATCAGAAGATACTATTTTAATTCCTAATTTAGGTGAGTTTTTACTTTCTTCTGACAGTAAAAGTACCGACGACAACTATGTAAAGCTAAATTACAAAGGGCGTTACTCACATCCGATTGATCAACAAAGTTCATTATCTATAGGTATAAATACTGACTGGTATAAATTTAATGAGCTATCACAATACGATCGTATAAATACTCATTTATCTGCTCGCTATCAGTACCAGCTAAACAATACTCGCTGGTATGTGCAGGCCGGTGTTACCCCTTTATTATTAGACGGCGATCTATACAGAACTGAAACAACATTAACTGGCGGAGCTAGCTACCAAATAGATAAACAGCTGAGCCTGTTTGGTGCATTAACTCTGGGTGATATGAACAATTCGTTTGATGAAAAGTTAGACAACTCTTTTTATGCGCTCAATATTGGCGCTAGTTACATGTCTAGTAGGTGGCTTCAGAGTGTTAGCGCGAGTCATAAAAGCGAAATTGCTAGTATTGAGAGTGGTGACTTTAATGCGAGAAATATTAATGGGATTTACTACCAGGTAACCGCATTACTTGCTCAGCAGTGGCAATTATCAGCTCAAACTGGCTATCAGTGGATTGAATATCAAGATGAGCACCCATTATTTATGCAAAATCGCGATGATAACTTATTAATACTTTCAAGCTCATTACGGTACCTAATTAATAAAAGCTTAGCGCTGCAGTTAGCATTAAACTATCAAGATAAAACAAGTGATATTTCGCTGTTTGAATACGACCGCTTTGATACAAATTTAAGCGCTAGTTACTCATTTTAATTTAAGGTAATTATGAAACATTTAACCCCAGTATTAACCACCTTACTTTGTGTGAGTTTCTACTCGCAAGCTAATACCACAGCTGCTGGCAAAACTATTTTGGCTAGAGGTGCTGTAGTAGCAACCGATGCGACCTCCGAGCAGCAAAGATCCTTAAAGCGCCGCGACACTGTATATGGTGTAGACAAAATAACGACTGGTGAAAAGAGTAAGGCTCAGTTTTCGATGTCTGATGGGGGCTTAATTGCATTAAAAGAAAATTCAGTACTAAATATTGCCAACTATGAATTTGATGCGGGTACGCAAAAAGGCTCTGCGTCAATAGAGTTAATTAAAGGGGGGTTACGTTCTATTTCGGGTGTTATAAAAAAGAACGGTGGTTCTTATAATGTAAAAACGCCAGTAGGCTCTATTGGTATACGTGGTACACACTTTGAACTACAGCTAGTAGATGGTGATATGTATGTTGCAGTATGGGATGGCGCTATCGACCTTACTTTACAAGACAACAGTATTTTATCACTTGGTAGTAATGAGGCGTTTTCTTTTGCACAAGTAACTTCTGTAGGGGATGTAATTAAGACCACTCAAGCACCCGCTATTTTTACTCAAAGTATAGCCTCTATTAACAGTAATGATGAATCAGAAGCTGAACAGGATCAAATAGCAGAAAATAGCGCTTCAGAAAATAATGAAGATGCCGATACTTTACTTGCAGATGTATACGCAGAGCAGCAGTTTCAAGCGGTTAGTAATGCTGCTTTAATTGATCAAATAGCTCAGCGACAAGGTATTTTTAACTATCAAGCAACTAGTTTTGACGTTTCATCAAGTTTAGGTGAAGTAAGTGATTTTTCTATGTCTATGTCAGTCGATTTTGACAACGGTACTGTTCCTGACGGAGAAGTAAGTTTTAATGATGCTGGCGGAAATTGGTACGCTGCTTATAGTGGCTTTATTGATTTAACCAAATTAGATTTGGCCGTTACTTTTGCCTCACATAATAACAATAAAGCAGTGGGTGACATTGATGCTATTTTTTTAAATGATATAGATACTATCACTGGTGATTTTAACCTTAATGAAATAAGTAACCCCGCAGTAAATTCCTCAGGTTCTTTTAGATTAGAGCCTTAACAGAATAGAATATAAAGCTTTTTATTGGAGTACGTAGAATGACAGCAAAAAACCCTTTTTTGCTCGGTTTAATGGTTTTTTTGCTAAGTGCTTGTGGCGGCTCCTCTGAAGAGGCAGCTCAACAAGAATCTGTACCAACACCTGAGGGTCAAGAGTCCCCGACCCCCTCAACTAACACAATTAACCTAACGGGTGTTACTGGTGAAACTATCACAACTAAAGTGCTGGTTTCTGGTGCTGTTTCTACAAATAGAGGTGTTGTAGGTTCAAACGTAGCTAATTCTCAGGCTACTATTACCCTTTCTCAAATAAATGAAGTAATACAGGGTAATATTACCTTTTTACTTGGCGTATCGGACCCTGATGGTATAAACGCAGTAAATTTAGTGCTTCCAAGCGTTAATAAAAGCTTGCCTATATGTACGCAAGAGTGTGGTACTAATTTTGAGCAATCAGTAATAGGACTTAGTCCTTATTTTTATGGCATTGATGCAGGTGATTTACGCCTAGAAATATGGATCACTGATAACCTTAATAACCAAGTACTGGCCGATGCTATTACTGTAAGTTGGCAACCTTATAAAATTGAAGGTACTACTGCACAGCGAGATGAACAAAGTATTAACCTCTCATGGCAGGCAAATGAAAACTTAAACCGTTATAACATCTACTTAGCGACTGAAGCCGGCGTTACAACAACCAATATAAATGATTTAGAAAACGGCCAACAATTTTTAGGTTTATCTGGAACAACATTTAGTATTAGCGATACTTTAACTGATAAAAGCTATCAAATTTTAATCACCGGAATTGATGGAAGTGGCGAAAGTGGCTTTGCTGAAGTAATAAATATCGCTCCTTTAGGTGGTACCTTGAACTTTGCTCCAAAAGCATTTAACGATCAATTTGAAGTTAATGAAGACCAAGCGCTGCTAAATAATGCATTAACTAATGATGCAGATGAATACCAAGGCGATCTTACAGTAAATACTACTGCATTAGTCAGCCCACAACATGGCAGTGTTATAATAAATTCAAGCGGCGAATTTACTTACACTCCACGCGCTAATTTTAATGGTATTGATGCTTTTAGTTACCTTGTAATTAACGAGCTTGGTATGACAGATACAGGTATTGTAGAAATAACTATAAATGCTGTAAATGATGTACCAAGTGCACTAGATAATACCTATAACATAAACGCCGACGGTACTTTATTTGTCACAGCTCCTGGTTTATTAGCCAATGATAGCGACATCGATCTTGATACACTTACCGTTGATACAACACCTGTAACCTCTCCTCTTAAAGGTAACTTAACACTCAATACAGATGGTAGCTTTGAATATACAGGAAGCGCCAACATGCAAGGCACTGATAGTTTTCAATACCGTATTTTTGATGCTCAAGGTGCTCAGGCAGTTGCAGATGTAACAATCAATCCTTTAGATCAAAATAGTCCGCCATCTGCGTCTAACGATAGCTATAGTGTTAATGAAGACAACACACTTGTTGTTGAGGCTGCGCTAGGGTTACTAGCGAACGATACGGATCCTAATAACGACACCTTTATTATTGATGATACTTATTTAGTTTCACCCGCTCATGGCCAATTATTTTTAGCCACAGATGGGAGTTTTTCATACATCCCTGATCCTAATTATTATGGAATTGATGAATTTCAATACCAAGTAATTGATACATTAGGCGCCACGGCAACGGCAACAGCAACACTTACAATTAATAGCACGCCAGATAACCCGATTGCGCAGAATGACGAGTATCAATTTCAATATAATCAAACTCTCAGTATTACAGCTGAAAATGGCTTACTGAAAAATGATGTAAATATAGAGTCTGGCGGACTAACTATTAACACGACCCCAGTTGTAAATGTGCAAAGTGGTACGCTAACGCTGAGTAATGATGGCTCATTTACTTATGAGCCAAATTTAGATGCATTGGATGTAGATAGTTTTACTTATTCAGTTACTAATGAGCAAGGCTTAGCAGCCACCGCACAAGTGGTACTCACTAAAACAGGCTCAAACTCTCCAGCAAAAGCTAATGATGATCAGTATACGTTAGCTGAAGACAGCCCTAGCATAATATTAAATGTGTTAGAGAATGATACTGATGCTAATGGCGATACAATCACACTTATAAACATTACAAATACTGTTGGCACAGCGCAGATTGTAAATAATAGTATTGAATATACACCCGAGCCTAATTTCTTTGGTGAAGTCATTATAAGCTATACAATTTCTGATGGCATTGCAGATGATGCGCCGCAATCAAGTACTGCAACTGTAAGGCTTACAATTATACCTATAAATGACGCGCCTATAGCCACTTCAGATAGCGCCTCAATGATAGAAGATGCATCACCTATATTAATTGATGTACTCGCTAACGATAGCGATGTAGATGATGATAACTTAACAATTACACGTGTTGTTACTGAACTAGGCATGGCTTCTATTGTTGAGAATAAAATAGAATATACGCCAACGCCTAACAGTAACGGAGTAGCAATTGTTTCTTATACAATATCAGATGGTAACGGAGCTAGTGCGAGTGCCAATTTACAAATAACTATATCCCCAACTAACGATGCACCAGTGGCCAATCCAGATAGTATTACAATTGCTGAAGATGCCCAGGGAACGCTAATAAATGTGCTAAGCAACGATACAGATATAGATGGTGACAGCTTAAATATTAGCTCAGTTGTGAGTGATATTGGTAATGCAGCAATCCTAAACAACCTAATTCAATATACGCCTAGCGCTGATGAAGATGGCACCGCAACAATTACTTATAGTTTAACAGATGGCATAGCGAGTACTACTGGCACATTAACAGTTACAATTACACCCGTTAATGACGCACCCGTTGCTAATCCTGATACTGCAACCATTTTAGAAGATGCCTCTACGACTAATATAAACGTTTTGAGCAATGATACAGATATAGACAATGATACGCTTTCTATTAGCTCAGCAAGTACAACGTCGGGATCGGTAACTGTCGCCGGTAGCAACTTAGCCTACACTCCAGATGCAAACTTCAACGGTCAAGCCATCGTTAATTACACTATCACCGATGGGACAGAGTCAGCTGCAGGCATATTAACTATCACTGTAACGCCTGTGAACGATGCACCCGTTGCTAATCCTGATACTGCAACCATTTTAGAAGATGCCTCTACGACCAATATAAACGTTTTGAGCAATGATACCAATGAAGACAATGATGCTTTATCAATTAGTGCCGCAACTGCAAATACAGGCTCGGTGTCTGTTGTGGGAAATAATATCGCTTACACTCCAGATGCAAACTACAACGGTCAAGTCATCGTTAATTACACTATCACCGATGGGGCAGAGTCAGCAGCAGGCATATTAACTATCACTGTAACTCCTGTGAACGATGTACCCGTTGCTAACCCTGATACTGCAACCATTATAGAAGATTCCGTAACAACAAATGTTAACGTATTAAGTAACGATACCGATGAAGACAATGATTCATTATCTATTAGTACCGCAGCTGCAAATACAGGCTCAGTGTCTGTCGCGGGTAGTAACTTAGCTTATACTCCAGAGGCAAACTTTAACGGCCAAGCTATAATTAATTACACTATCACTGATGGTACAGAGTCAGCAGCAGGCATATTGACTATCACAGTAACGCCTGTGAATGATGCACCCATTGCGATAAACCAAACATTTTCAATTGGAGAAAATGCAATTGACGATGAAACAATTGGTACTATTGCTGCGTCCGACATTGAAAATAACACTCTTAGTTTTAGCTTAAGTGGTGGTGAAACAGGGCTATTTAATATAAACAGCACCAGTGGCTTATTAAGCGTAAATGGTACACGCCCTTTCAATTATGAAACCGCTACACAACACTCTGTAAATATTGATATTACAGATGATGGTTCGCCAAATGAAACTACAACAATCACTGTTACTGTAAATGTTACTGATGACGTCGATCCGCTAATTCCAGTGAAAGATGATACATTTGGACGCCCTCTTAGTGGACAAATAGACCTTTCTCGTGTTTTTTCTGATGGTGAATTTAACGACAGCATTGAGCTTAATACCAACCTTTTTTTTGTTGGTTACAATAACAATGAAGACGCAGATATTATTGTTGCCTCTTACACAAATACCGGCGATGTAAACACTGCATTTAATGGCACCGGTTTTAAAACCATTGACCTAGGTGAAGATGAAAAAGGCACTGCTATCATCTCTGGTAATGGTGAGCTATTTATTGGCTACACAAGCTTTAATGGAACGGAAACCGAAGCGTGTCTATTAAAAATGAGTGCGACAGGTATTGTTAGTACAAATTCAGGTGACGGCAACTCAGGTACTAAATGTACAACGCTTGCGAGTGAATCTGTAATACACGACCTTGAATTCACAGATAACAAAGTGCAAGGCGTAGGCTATTCAGTAAACGGCCTAGATAAAGACAGTTTATTTCTTAAATACGATGTATCAACCCTCGCTTTTGAAGCGGGCAGCCCTGGTATTGTTGATGTAAGCGGTAATAACCGTGATGACGTGTCGCATGCTATTAGAAACTTTGGTAACTCTGAACTTTTGGTTGTAGGTAGCGTAATAGGGGAGGAAAACGATTTAGATGCAACAATTAGATACCTTATTCCTGATGGCAACAATAGCGGAAGTTTTAACTCTGGCGATGCGCTTATATTAGACTTATCTGATGAAGAAGGTGACGATGAGCTACTTGCTATTGGCGGCATAGACGCAGTTAATTTCACTGCTTATTTAGGGGGTTATATTACTCGTTCATCAGGTGAAAAAGAAGCCGCTATGATTTCGTTCAACCGATCGGGCGATATTGACGATGATGATATTGACGAAGAAATTACTATATATGATATCGATGGAAACTCAGGTAAAGGTGACGGCGGTGCAATAATTACCGGCGTAAAATATGCTTCTATGAGTAATCAAATAATTCTTTCGGGCACTACAGGAGTTGATGGCAGTGATACAGCTCAAAAAGAGCAGTTGTTTACTGCGCGCGTATCAGTGAGTAACGGAGAGCTTGATACGAGTTATGGTGCTTCGGGCATTAATATAATTTCAAACGTAATTAGCAATCAATCAGCTAACGCTATTACTATTGATGAAAATGATAGCGTATGGCTCTCTGGTAAATTTAACGACTCGACTAATGAACCTTTTATAACTTCAGTAACCAGTAATGCAAGCCTGTTTACTAACTTTTCAACAAATGGCTATACGAGCTTGAATAATTTGACTGTGAGTTCAGATGATTTATCAATGAACATGCTGCAACTCAAAAGTGGTGCTCAAGCTAATAAATATTTAAGTGCCTCTGTTGCACAATTTAATACTACTAATAAGCTGGTTTTAACCCGTTATACGAGCGCTGGAATTATTGATACAAGCTTTAGCATTGATGGAATTAAAGCACTCAACATAAATGTGGCGTTTAAAGCCGTTACATTAAAAGAGCTTAGTGATGGCAGTATCATCATTGCTGGTACGCAAATAAATGGTTTAACTGAAGAAGGCTTTATAGCAAAAGTAGACCAAGATGGTTACTTAGATGACAGCTTTGCTACAGAGGGGATTTATACTACGGTAGATATTTTAAATACCGATATAAACTTTGTTGATGTAGCTATAGATAGCGGTGGCTATATTGTTGCTGTGGGCACTTCGACTAATGCATCAAGTGTTACCCGCTCATTTGCGACCATGTTAAAAAGTAATGGCACATTAGAGAATAGCTTTGGCACAAGCGGGGCTTATTACGGCAATATAGATGAGTTTTTTGAAACACTCTATATAGATATAAATAAAGAAATATTTATAGCGGGCAAACAAGTATCAGGGAGTGATTCACAATTAATAATGCTAAAAATAGACGATGATGCTAATGAAATATTTACTTATACTGACACCCGTATCACTGCAGATATAACTGATAGCACTACAAAAGTATTGGCCGATAGCGCAGGAAACCTTTACTTAATTGCAAACGAAGGCACAACGCCTAATCAAGCAGTTATTATAAAATTAACTCCTGAGGGTAACGAAGATTCAAGCTTTGCCGCGAGTGGTGTGGGCCAATACCAATTAGCACCAAGCTTTAATACTAAAGTTACCGACGCAGCGTTAGATACTTCAGGCAATATAGTTCTATCTGGTATGAGTGAATCAAAAGGCATGATTGCACGTATTTTAGCTGACGGCACACTAGACACTTTATTTGGCCCAAATGCCCTTGGTTATTATCAAGCTGAACAATGTGATAGCACCCATCAATTTACATCTATGCTTTTACAAACTGATGCTCAAGTTGTGCTTAGCAGTACGTGTTTTGACGGCACATCTAACGATGTAAGTGTGTCTAAGTTTGATTTCTACGCAGATGGAGTTAAGCCTTAAATATGAGAGTTGAATTTTTTGGAGTTAGAGGGTCTATGCCCTCGCCCGGCAAAAAAACACATATGTTTGGTGGAAATACTTCTTGTGTGTATGTAGAGCAAAGTAATGGGCAAAGTTTAGTTTTAGACTCAGGTACCGGCATAGTAGAGCTAGGTGAGCGTTTATTAAAAAATACAAACCCTATAAATATTCTACTAACACACAATCATTGGGATCACATTCAAGGCTTTCCCTTTTTTAAGCCTATTTATCAAGCGGATCGTAAAATTACTATTACAGTAGGTGATGTTGACGACGCAGCTAGTAAAAATGCAATTTTAAAACAAATGGAAGGTTCTTACTTTCCAGTTAAGCATCAAGATTTGCCTGCAAATATTACGCTGAATACACAGCGCTCTTCACAAAAAAGCTTCACAGTTAACGATTTTTTTGTAACCACAGCACCACTAAACCACCCTGGCGGCGGCACTGCATATTGCGTAAATGCAAATGGAGTAAAAATAGCTTACGTTACCGATAATGAACTCAACCCACCAGGGCAAGTTAAAACAAGTGTTAATGAGTGGGCACAGTTTATAAAAGGTGCTGACTTATTAATACATGATGCCCAGTTTACTAACGATGACATGCCAATAAAGCATGGTTGGGGGCACAGCACAATAAACCAAGTTGCTGAACTTGCAGTAAAAGCTGACGTTAAAAATATAGCTGTAATTAGTCACGATCCCGCGCGTTCTGATACCGAATTATTAGAAATAGAACAGTACTTACAAGCTAACTATAAGAGCTTATCAATCGAGTGCGCTCGTGAAGGTCGAGTTTTCAAATTTGCCCCAGTTAAGGATTAGCACCAATTAATAGCTCTCTTATTCCAAAAATTTATAGACATTTTTTTATTGGCGTAACCATTACGCTTTTAGTTGCTGCTATTGAGCTTTTTTCTACTGGAGCTATTGCTCAATTACTAAATAGAGTAGAAGGCATACTTTACGACTCAAGATTAGTTTTAACTCTCCCAGCCACCCCGCAGCAATTTGATGAATCGGTGGTTATTATTGATATAGATGATAAAAGCATGGCAGAGCAAGGTCGCTTTCCTTGGAGCCGCTCAAAAATGGCCGAGCTAGTTAGTAAACTAACTGAAGCAGGCGTTATAGTTATTGCTTTTGATATATTTTTTTCTGAACCTGAAATAAACCCTGTTAGCCAAATAGAGTCTGAGTTCCCTAACTTTATAAACAGCAACAAATTAACAATTAACGAGGTTAAGAAAAAAATTGATGCTGATTCCAAGTTTGCCAATGTACTGTCCAATAACGACACCGTACTCGGTTTTTTGTTAAATAATGAGACTCATCAGCAAATTAACCCACTACCTAGCAGTAGTGTTGATTGGATGCTTGATGATCAAAACAACTCACAGTTTATCGAGTTCTCAGGCGCCGCTGTTAATATACCAACTTTACAAAACAAAGCCTCTGGCAATGGCTTTATTAATGCACATAGTGAGAATGATGGTTTTATTCGAAAAGCATCCCTTGTGCACAAAGTAGGTAATACACTTTACCCCTCTTTAGCTCTTGAAGCAGCCAGGCTTTATACGCTTGCTGATAAAATACAGACGCGATCTCATATTTTAAATAACATTACATTATTTGATGGTATTAAGTTCAATGATCAATGGATTCAAACTGATGAATACGGAAAAATACTTATTCCATACAAAGGCCCGGCAGGTAGTTTTACGTATTATTCAGCAACCGATATCCTAAAAAATAAGATTGGGGAAAGTGAGCTGGAGGGCTCAGTTGTTTTCATTGGTACATCAGCCATTGGCTTAGCTGATTTAAGGGCTACGCCTGTAGGGTTGCAGTATCCTGGGGTTGAAGTGCATGCCAATATATTTCGAGGGCTAATTCATCCTGAGCTGCTTCCCGCACAGCCTAGTTGGTCATCTGGCGCAACGTTATTTATGATCGTAGTTATAGGTGGTCTATTAACTATTTTAAGTTACCAAAAGAGCGCAAGACACATAGTGGTCGTTACATTAGGCATAGCAGTTCTAGCCATCTTGTTTAACTTTTACTTTTGGGCAATAGAGAAAATTAGTTTGCCACTGTTTATGCCTCTTTTACTGATCACACTTTTATCTGGCTACTATATTTTTGTCGGTTCAATAGCAGAAATGAAACACAGCCGTAAAATAAAGTCTATGTTTGATCAATACGTTCCTCCAGATCATATTAATCAGCTTATTAACCAATCTAGCGATCTTCCTCAGCAAAGTGTTAAAAGAAACATGACTGTATTATTTGCAGATATTCGTGGTTTTACCTCATTATCTGAAAACATGTCTGCTCACCAATTAAGTGAATACTTAAATGAATATCTATCGGCGACGACCGAAATTATTTTTAAACACAGTGGCACAATAGATAAGTATGTTGGCGATATGATAATGGCTTTTTGGAATGCCCCCCTACAAGACGATGACCATGCAAAGCATGGCGTAGAAGCGGCTATGGCAATGCTAAAAGGCTTAAGCTCAATTAACCAAACATTTTTAGAAAAAAATCTCCCCGCCATAAACATTGGCATTGGTTTAAATACCGCAGATATGAATGTTGGAGATATGGGGTCTAAATACCGTAAAGCTTATACTGTGTTAGGTGATGCTGTAAATTTAGGTTCGCGAGTAGAAAGCTTGACCAAGTTTTATGAGGTAGCTATTCTGGTTACTAAAGAAACAATGAGAGCGTGCCCACATATTTCCTTTAGATTAATTGATAAAGTGCAAGTTGTAGGAAAAACCACAGCTACAGAGTTATTTGAGCCTATCGACTTTACAGATAGTTTAAATACCACCCAACTAGCCGAGCTAAGTAAGTCTGAAGTGGCTATGACACATTATTATAATAAAAATTGGCAGCAATCACTTTCACTACTTACTGAGCTTGAGAGCACATCAGTATTTAGTTCTCATATTTACACCATTTTTATTAAGCGAATTAACGAAACCAATTTGAAAACATTATCAAAGGACTGGAATGGCGCCTTCAGACATCAAACAAAGTAATATAAATATGCCACAACACATAAAAGATAAAACAAATCTGCGCCACCTAGTTGATATAAGCATTAGGTTAACGACAGAGAAAGATTCAAGTAAATTACTTAACGAAATTTTGCAAGTACTGATGTCTGTTGCTAACGCTGATGCTGGCAGCATTTACTCTATAACTGACAATAAACAGCTTAAGTTTGAAACGGTAATTAACAAAACACTAGGCTTGCACCTAAGAGGCGATGAAGATAGCCCGATCGATTTTCCTAATATAGACCTTTTTATAAACGGTAAAGAAAACGAAACTGCAATCGTAGCGCATGCTGTCAACTCAGGTAAGTATATAAATATTCCTGATGTTTATGCTGCGCTTCCTTTTGATATGAGCGCAGCTCGTAATATGGATTCGCTAACAGGCTATCGCACTAAGTCTATGTTAACGATCCCTTTAAAAGATCATGTTGATGATATTATCGGTGTTATACAGCTTATAAACGTTAAAGGTGAAAACGACGAAATTATTCCCTTTAGCGAAGAGCTTGTCACACTCACGCGATCTTTTGCATCATTAGGTGCAATTTCATTAACTAACTCTACGCTTATTAAAGGCATGGAAGAGTTATTCACCACCTTTGCAGAAACAATTGCAATGGCAATTGATGAAAAATCACCACACACTGGCGGCCATTGTAAAAGGGTACCAGCGCTCACTTTAATGCTTGCCGATGCTGTACACGATAGCAATAAAGGGCCTTTGGCATCATTTACTATGTCTGAGGCCGATAGGCATGAACTTGATGTAGCTGGTTGGCTTCACGACTGTGGTAAAATCGCTACACCTGATCACATTATGGAAAAATCGACAAAGCTTGAAACTATATTTGATCGTATAAAATATATAGATGCAAAGTTTGAAGTTATTAAGCGAGATTTAAACATTTCTTACCAGCAAGAAATTATCTCTGCGCTTAAGCAAAATAAACCTATTGAAGTAAAACAGTTAGAACGCCTACTTGATACAGAACTCAAGCAGCTATCTTTAGATAGAGCGCTATTAAAGCGTATTAATGTAGGTGGTGAATTTTTAGGTGGTAATGAGCTTAACGAAATTCAAAGAATTGCTAATAAATACACATTAGAAATTAATGGTAAAACAATGCCATTACTTAATGATGATGAAGTAGAAAACCTATCCATACGCAGAGGCACATTAACTCAAGGTGAGCGTGATATTATGAAGCGTCATATGGATGTAACTAAGAATATTTTAGATGCCCTACCGTTTCCTAAGCATTTGAGTAATGTTAAAGAGTATGCGCTTGGACATCATGAAAAACTAGACGGTACAGGTTACCCTAGAGGCCTTACTAAAGATCAAATGTCGATTCCCGCTAGGCTTATGGCAATAACTGACATTTTTGAAGCGCTATCTGCCGTAGATCGACCTTATAAAAAAGCAAAACCGGTAAGCGAATGCTTAAATATACTGGGGGTAATGGTTAATAATAACCACCTTGATGCCGACATTTTTGCAGTTTTTATAGAATCAGAAGTATATAAAAAATATATAATAGAATTTGCTAATCCAGAGCAACTAGATGAAGTAGATCTTAATAACCTGCCTGGTTACAGTCCAATAGTTTAAAACTAAAAAAATGCCACCTTGCGGTGGCATTTACACACGGGGTTATTTCTACTTATAGAAATACTTTCATTTTTTATTACAATTTTAATGTTATTTTTTAACAAAAAATATGGTCATAAAGGTAGCACTAAGCGCTTTATGTAGCAACCGTAAAAAAGAAAGTTCATCGTTCTGACATATTTATGAAATAAACCTAAACGTAATTAAGTTACGCTTTTAAAAACACTATATTTTTATACATACGTATTTTTCTTCAAGGTATTCATTTAGCCCCTGATGCCCACCTTCGCGACCAAGTCCTGATTGCTTAACGCCGCCAAACGGTGCTACAGGGTTTGATATAACCCCTTCATTAACACCTACCATGCCAAACTCAAGCCCTTCGCTTACACGATAAATTTGCTTAATGTTTTGGCTATAAAAATACGCTGCTAACCCGTAAGGCACGTCATTAGCTAATGCGAGCACTTCGCTTTCCTCATCAAAAGGAATAACCGTTAATACCGGGCCAAATACTTCCTCGTGATAAATATCCATCTCGGTGGTTACGTTAGTAACAATAAGTGGATTTTGAAAACTACCGCCCAAATCACTATTATCGCCAATTAAATTGGCGCCTTTATCAAGTGCGTCTTGAACAAGCTGTTGTACTTTATCTTTGGCTTTTGGGTAAATCAGCGGGCCAATATCAACATCGTCCTCAAAGCCATTCGCCACTTTAAGTGTTGCCACTTTAGGTGTAATTTTATTAAGCACTTCATCCAAAATTCCGCGCTGTATAAAAATACGATTTGCAGCAACACACGCTTGCCCACTGTTTCTAAATTTAGCCGCCATGAGGCCTTCAATTGCTTCATCTATATCGGCATTGTCAAAAATAATAAACGGTGCGTTGCCGCCAAGTTCCATAGATGTACGCTTAATTGTACCGGCACATTGCGAAAGTAATTGCTTACCTACCCCTGTTGAGCCTGTAAATGTAAATTTGCGAACAACGTCTGAGTCAGTAAGCATCTTGCCTACTGTTTTTGCATCTTGTGATACAAGTACGTTAAAGGCACCTTTTACAAAGCCCGCTTGATCTGCAAGGTATGCTAATGCGATGGCACAAAGAGGTGTATGTTCAGAAGGCTTTAATATAAAGCTACAGCCTGCGGCATAAGCAGGGGCCACTTTACGAGTCACCATAGCAACAGGGAAGTTCCATGGCGTAATGCCTGCTACAACACCTACAGGCTGTTTAAAGCTGGTTAAATGGTGGTTATTGTCGGTAGGTGGGATCACATCACCGTAACTACGCTTTGCTTCTTCAGCAAACCATTTAATAAACCCTGCACCGTAGTCTATTTCACCAAGAGATTCTTTAAGTGGTTTACCTTGCTCTTGTGTCATAAGCTCTGCAAGTGTTTGCTTGTGCTTTATAACTAGTTCATACCAGCGCATCAGCGTTTCACTACGCTCGGTAGCATTTGTTGACTTTAACTTTACAAAAGCGCCCTGTGCGGCAGTTATAGCGTTATTTACACCCTGCTCGTCTATATCACTTACTTCTACAATACTTTTTTCGGTAGCAGGATCCTCAACGCTAAAGCGCTGATTTGTTTTATAAAATTCACCATTAATAAACGAGTCACAAAAAATTAGATTACTCAAAATAAACCTCCAAAATTACGTTTTAAGGTGTTAGCTTTTAATGCGTGGCATAGAACCAAGGCTAACTTTTTTACGTTTACAAAATAACATACGAGCTTTGCTCGTCACGCCAGCAAGCTGTGCGTCTACAGGTTTGGTGTAAATGTTTTAATATACTGTAGACGTTGAGCGTGCTCACGTGAGAAGCGCAGCTTCTATATTTATAACCTAGAGTTAAAACACACAACGCAAGCAAGCTTCGTGTCTACAAAATAACTTACGAGCTTTGCTTTAAAAACGCGACGTAAAGTCGCTGCTACGTGCACACACATCTTAAAAACAAAAAAGCCGCTGTATCAAACAGCGGCTTTTAATAGATTAGACGTTAATTAAAAACTAGTGCTCTTCATTAACGATATTGAGATTGTACTTTGGTATTTCAACCACTAAGTCTTCATCTCTAATAATTGCTTGGCAACCTAGGCGCGATTCAGACTCTAAGCCCCAGGCTTTATCTAGCATGTCGTCTTCTAGTTCATCACTTTCTTCAAGTGAGTCAAAGCCTTCACGTATTACTAAATGACATGTTGTACATGCACACGATTTTTCACATGCATGTGGAATACTAATGCCATTTTTTAGTGCTGCATCAAGTACCGTTTGGCCAGCAGGTGCTTCAATTGCTGCACCGTCAGGACACAACTCCGGATGTGGAAGAAAAATAACTTGTGGCATTCTAATCTCTCTTAAATGTTGTCTACTGACTGCCCTGTAAGGGCCTTTTTAATTGATGCGTCCATTCTGCGTGATGCAAATTCACTGCTCGCATTATCAACTTTTTCAATCGCTGCTTTAATATCACTTGGCTGCTGTGCATTTTCGCGCACTTTAGCAAGCTCTGCAATTTCGGCTTTTAGATTAGCTAATTGCACTTCATCTAATAAGTTTGCATCTACAGCAAGCGACGCTTCTAGTGCTTCAATAACTCGCAGTGCTTCTACTTGTTGCTCTTTAAGCATACGCGCTTGCATGTCGTCTTTAGCATTACTCATCGACTCTTTTAGCATATTTGCTACTTGGTCGTCAGATAAACCAAATGAAGGCTTAACTTGAATATCGGCTTGAACACCTGTTGATTTTTCCATTGCCGAAACACTTAATAAGCCATCTGCGTCTACTTTAAAGGTAACCCGAATATGCGCAGCTCCGGCTGCCATTGGTGGAATGCCTTTTAAGCTAAATTTAGCAAGCGAGCGACAGTCATCAACGAGCTCACGCTCACCTTGCAGTACATGTAAAGACATGGCTGTTTGGCCATCTTTAAACGTAGTAAATTCTTGAGCACGCGCTACAGGTATTGTGGTATTTCGCGGAATAATTTTCTCAACTAAGCCGCCCATCGTTTCAAGACCTAGCGATAACGGTAATACATCAAGCAATAACATGTCAGAATCAGGCTTATTGCCAATTAATACGTCAGCTTGAAGTGCAGCACCAAGAGCAACAACCCGATCCGGATCGATTGAAGTAAGAGGCTCTTTATCAAAAAAGCTTTCTACTTGGCTGCGTACAAGTGGCATACGTGTAGAGCCACCAACCATTATAACTTGAAGTACTTCTTCGTTTTCAATGCCTGCATCTTTTACAGCACGACGACATGAACGAAGCGTTTTTTTCACAAGAGGTATTGCTAGTTCATCAAACTTTTCGCGCGTTACTTCTACTGTGTATTTTTGCTCATCAAACTCAAGTACTACATTTACTTTTGCATACTGGCTAAGCGCTTCTTTACAGGCCTTTGCTTTATTAATAAATAAACGCAATACCGAAGGAGATAACACCGATACACCTGTTTGCTGCTTAAAGTAGTCAACGAGTAGTGAATCAAAATCGTCACCACCTAGGCTTGAGTCGCCACCAGTGGCCATAACTTCAAATACACCTTGGTGTAAACGAAGTATCGATATATCAAATGTACCGCCACCTAAATCGTAAACAGCAATAATACCTTCTTGCCCAGAATCTAAGCCGTAAGCTACCGCTGCTGCTGTAGGTTCATTTAATAAACGTAATACGTTAATACCGGCAAGTTCTGCAGCATCTTTAGTACTTTGGCGCTGAGCGTCATCAAAGTATGCAGGAACTGTAATAACAGCACCTAAAATTTCTTGGTTACCAAAGCTTTTTTCAGCGCGGGCTTTTAGTGCCCCTAAAATATGGCTAGACGCCTTAACTGGGCTGATTTTTCCAGCCTCTGTTTGAATCGCTAAAGTGCCATTATCTTCGCAAAAGTCATAAGGCAACTGGCCATAACTTTGTTCAATTTCAGCTTGGGTTTTACCTAAAAAACGTTTAACTGAAATAAGCGTATTAGAGGGGTCTTGTGTTGCAGCTTGTACTGCATCTGCACCCACTGTAATACCGCCAGCCTGATAACGCACAACAGATGGTAACATCGCTGCGCCTAACTCGTCAGTTAATGTACGGGCTTCACCGCTTTGTACTGTAGCCACTAGTGAGTTAGTGGTACCTAGGTCAATACCTACTGCTAATTTGTGCTCATGTGGTGCCGCGCTCTGCCCCGGCTCAGCAATTTGCAATAATGCCATAATACTCTTTAAACTCGTGTTGCTTGCTGTTTAGCAAGTAATTAATCGTCGAATAAACTGTCTTCAATGCGCTCAAGTTCGTCACGTAATTTATAAACAAACTTTAGTTTACGAATATTATCTGCCGCAAGTTGATACTGCTGCTCATTGTTACTCGCCAGCTGCTCGGCCAATTGTGCGCTGTATTGCTCATTTAACTGTTTTATTTGCTTTTCAAAATTGGCAATCGCGGTATCAGGGTCGCTTGCAGATGAGAGCTCTTCAAGCTCTTCTCGTAACTCCATTTGTTGCATTAAGAACATAGGATCTTGAAGCGTTTGCTGCTCTGCACGAATATCAACACCTAACTCACTGAGCATATACTCAGCACGTTTTACTGGGTGCTTTAAAGTTTGTAGCGCATCGTTAATTTCAGCAGCACTTTGTACAGCCATTAACTTATCGCGGGCGCTTGCATTTGCGTGGCGATCAGGATGCACCGTACGTTGTAGCTCTAAGTAGTGCTTATTAATCGTTGCTAAATCTATATTGTAATCAACGGGAACTGCAAATAACTCAAAATAACGCATAACTTCAACCAATATAATTCACAAATAATAAAGCCCTACAATTACTGGCAGGGCTTATAAATACTACAAAGGTAGTTGAGCTTAAACGGTAAAGCTTTCGCCACAACCACACTCGTCGGCTTGATTAGGGTTATTAAATTTAAACCCTTCATTTAAGCCTTCTTTAGTGTAGTCAAGCTCTGTGCCATCAATGTAAACAAGGCTTTTAGCGTCAACAATTAAGGTAACACCTTTAGCTGCAAATGTTTCATCGTCTTCGTTTAGCTCGTCAACAAACTCAAGTACATAAGCAAGACCTGAACAGCCCGTCGTTTTAATGCCAACGCGCAGGCCTAAACCTTTACCGCGGTTTGCTAAAAATGATTGTACGCGGTTTGCTGCCGCATCTGTCAATGTCACTGCCATGAATTTCTCTTAGTTCGCTTGTTTGCTTTTGTAATCTGCAATTGCTGCTTGAATTGCGTCTTCGGCTAAAATTGAGCAGTGAATCTTCACTGGTGGTAATTCTAGCTCAGCACTGATATCAGTGTTTTTAATTGTTGCAGCTTCGTCTAACGTTTTACCTTTAACCCACTCTGTTACAAGTGAAGATGAAGCTATTGCGCTACCACAACCATATGTTTTGAATTTTGCATCTTCAATAACGCCTTCGGCAGATACTTTAATTTGCAATTTCATTACGTCACCACATGCTGGTGCGCCAACCATACCCGTTGCCACTGACGGATCGTTTTTATCTAGAACACCTACGTTACGTGGGTTTTCTACGTGGTCGATTACTTTATCACTATAAGCCATAATTCTATCCTCATTACCTGCTACGGTACGTGCTCACACGTATTAGTGGTGAGCCCATTCAACTGAATCTAAATCAATACCTTCTTGATGCATTTCCCATAAAGGAGACATTTCACGTAGGCGACCGATAGAGTTTTTCATTAATTCAACGGTGTAATCAATCTCTTCTTCTGTTGTGAAGCGACCAATACTAAAACGAATTGAGCTGTGCGCTAATTCGTCGTTACGGCCAAGCGCACGCAGTACGTAAGAAGGCTCTAAACTTGCAGATGTACACGCAGAACCTGACGATACTGCAATGTCTTTTACTGCCATAAGTAACGACTCACCTTCAACAAAGTTAAAGCTGATGTTTACAATACCTGGTACTGACTGATCTTGTGCGCCGTTAAAGTAAACCTCGTCCATATCAGCCATAATGCCGTCAATTAGACGCTTACGTAATGCACTGATATGTGCGTGATCTTTTTCAAAATCTTGCTTAGCAATTCTAAATGCTGCACCCATACCCACTAATTGGTGAGTAGCTAATGTGCCAGAGCGCATACCACGTTCATGGCCGCCACCGTGCATTTGAGCTTCAAGGCGAGCACGTGGCTTACGACGAACGTAAAGTGCACCAACACCTTTAGGGCCATATACTTTATGACCAGAGAACGACATAAAATCAACTTTAAGTTGTTGTACGTCGATTAATACTTTACCTGCACTTTGCGCTGCATCTACGTGGAACATAATTTTACGTTCACGGCACATTTCGCCAATTGTGTTGATGTCTTGAATTACACCTAGCTCGTTATTTACATGCATAATGCTTACAAGCACGGTGTCTTCACGCATTGTGTCTTCAAGCTTTTTAAGATCTAATAGGCCGTTTTCTTCAACGTCCATGTAAGTAACATCAAAACCTTGGCGCTCTAGTTCACGACATGTATCGATTACAGCTTTGTGCTCAGTTTTAGCGGTAATAACGTGCTTACCTTTCTTTTTGTAAAACTGTGCTGCACCTTTAATTGCAAGGTTGTTTGATTCTGTAGCACCCGATGTGAAAACAATTTCACGTGGGTCTGCATTGATTAGATCAGCAATATCTGTACGCGCTTGATCAACCACTTCTTCAGCTTGCCAACCAAAACGGTGCGAACGTGACGCAGGATTACCAAAATTACCGTCCATTGTAAGGCATTGCATCATTTCTTTTGCAACACGCTCATCAACAGGCGTGGTAGCTGCGTAATCTAAATAAATCGGTAACTTCATTTCTCTCTCCGCTGCGGGTCAACCTTAAAGTTGACAGCTTACTTGAATGTTTTCCAACTGCTTAATTGCATTATTGATACTGTTATCTTGGCGCGATGCGATTTCTTTCACATCTGATTTTTCCACCAATTCAGCAAGGGTAATATTATTCAAAAATTCTTCTATACGCGCACTTAAATCAGACCATAAATTATGAGTTAAGCAACGCATACCACTCTGACAGCCGGTATCGGCACCTTGACAACGTGTTGCGTCTACAGATTCGTCTACGGCGCTAATTACATCACCAACCGAAATTGCATTCGCTTCTCGTCCTAGTAAATAACCACCACCAGGTCCACGAACAGAACTTACTAGGCCATTTTTACGTAAACGAGCAAATAATTGTTCAAGGTAAGACAAAGAAATCTCTTGTCTTTGTGAAATATCAGCAAGGGCTACAGGACCTACACTTGCATGTAGTGCAACATCCAGCATAGCTGTAACGGCGTATCTGCCTTTTGATGTTAACTTCATAACGCCCCCTGCACAAAAGAGTGCAAATTTTAATTACCAGAGTAAAATAGTCAAGTATTATCACTTGATAAAAATTTGATTAAAAAGTACCTCGCGTTGAGCTAAGTACATTAACAAACTTTTAATACTTGACCTGTTTGGTCAGGTATTACAGCCATTGTAATTACCTGAGTATTTTAGTCAAGTATTAGCTAGCTATTTAACCGTGGTTTTTATAACCAATAGCTATACCTTACTTAGGAATAGACTTATTAATTGATGTAAGAATACCGCGTAAAATATTCATTTCGGCATCTTCAGGACGAGCACGGTTAAACAAACGGCGTAACTTAGTCATCACTAAGCCTGGATGTTGTTTAATAATGAAGCCTGTTTTGAAAAGCGTGTCTTCAAGGTGGTCGTAAAAAAGCTCTGTTTGTTTTGAGCTTGGGTAAACAGCATCGTCTTCTTCAACCTTTGCAGGCTGTTGATTTAAAAATGCCATACGCGTTTCGTAGCTCAGTGTTTGTACTGCCATTGCTAAATTAAGCGAACTGTATTGTGGGTTTGCAGGAATACATACATGGTAATTACAAAGTTGTAGCTCTTCGTTAGTTAAGCCACTATTTTCACGGCCAAATACAAGCGCTACTGGGCCATTTACAGCCTCAGCAACTAGTTTTTCACCACATTCACGAGGTTCAACCATAGGCCAAGATAGCGTTCGCGAACGTGCACTTGTACCAATTGTTAACGCACAATCAGCAATAGCATCTGCTACTGTATCAACAATAACCGCGTTACCTAAAACATCTGTAGCACCAGCTGCAAGTGCGCTTGCATGGCTGTCTACTTCACAGGCAGGATCAACTAAATAAAGTTTTGATAAACCCATGGTTTTCATGGCGCGAGCCGCAGAACCAATATTGCCTGAGTGTGAGGTATTTACTAAAACGATGCGAATATCATCTAAGATCATTGCTGTGCTACTTAACTATGCCAAAAAATTGCGCGAATTCTAACATGAAACCCACATAAGATCCTAGATCCTTAAGGCCGATCAGCTAACGTAATAGCAGCCTTTAAACCATGGCCGCTTTTACATAAACGTCAAAACGATTCTTTTTGGTTTTAATTTGCATGCTTGGGGTTTTGTTATTTAAAAACGGTGCGTAATCAGGGCGTTTTACTACAACGCGCTTACTGGCAAGTGGATAGGCAAAATCGAGTAAACCATCCGCGTCGGTATCTGCGCCAACGAGCGCTTGAAATACACGCATTTCCTTTTTTACTAAGGCTGATTTTTCACGGTGTGGGAACATAGGATCTAAATACACTACATCAGGCATACTCTCGCACTGCTCAAGTAATGTATGGCTTGAGCCAAATATAAGGCTCATATTTTGTTGCATCCAAGGGCCTATTTCAATGTCGTCATAGGCACGCTTTAAACCATCATACAATAAAGCGGCTACTACCGGGTGGCGCTCGTGTAATATTACTTTACAGCCTAGGGAGGCAAGTACAAAGCCATCTCGCCCAAGGCCTGCGGTGGCATCAAGTACAACGGGAGTTGCCCCCTTATTTAGCCCAACCGCTTTAGCTATTGATTGGCCTTTACCACCACCAAATTTACGCCTGTGAGCAACTGCGCCTGTTACAAAGTCTACATTAATGGCGCCTAATTTTGGCTCATCCGTTTTTAAAAGGCTCAACCCTTTATCGTCATAATGTAAGCTAAAGCCGCTGCAACTTTGTGCCCATTGAGCTAAGTTAAAACGCGTTTCTAGCTCATTTAAATATGGGCGCAACTCTTTAAAAGCACACTGAATAACCACTTCACACTCCGACGATAAAATACGCCTTCAGTATAACAAGCGTTAACGCCCTAAAATAGCTCTATATCATTATGATGATTAATATTTTGCTGCGCGGCTTCGGCTTTGCTACGTAAATTTGCAAGCAGCTCGTTACGGCTCTCTGTAACCTGTTTTAGCTGATACTTAATAAATGCTAAGTCACTATTTGCTGAAGCGAATAATTGCATCGTTTCGTCAAGCTGAGAAATATAAAGGGTTAAGTCGGCATGATTAGCCAGCTCTTTTTGGTGTTTTACAGCACAGTCAAGTTCATGCAGCTGCTCTATAAACACTTTAGTTGTAGAGTTTTGCGCTATATTTTGACTATTGAGCTGTTTAACAATGTCTTGCAGTGCTGTGCTTATTTGAGCTGCCTGCTCATAGCTACTTTCGCTTCTTTCCATAGTAACGACCTTTTCGTTTGTAACCTCTAAAATATGCGGAAATAAATCTTTGAATCGTCCATATAACGCGCTGTTTTCTATTGGCATATTTTTTATAAGTAAAGAGACTTTTGGATAATTAATTATTGTACTGCTGCCAATATCTACAAATCGCTTTGAGTGTCGGTGCTGCTCGAGTAATTCCTGCTCAAGCGGACATACACCACTTTGTTGACTGTAAAAAATACCTTTGCTTTTGTACCAAAAAACGACAACTACATCTAAGTTTAATGGCGTGAAAAATGCTAAAAAATACTCACTCAACGTTTGAAAGTTATTAGCATGATAACTTTGCCCAACGTAACGCATTATACGCCCCATATCGCCAGATTCAGTCATTGCCATTTCGGCAGTTTTATTGGCTTTTTCAATATCGAGCTTTAGCCTTACACATTGCTGCCGGTATTCGTATAACACTTTAATACGCGCTATTAGTTCTTCGGCATTAAAGGGTTTAATGATGTAGTCTGATGCACCCACACTGTAACCTTTAACGCGGTCACTTAGCTCAACTTTTGAAGAAAGAAACATGACGGGAATATCTTTAGTATTCTCATTTTGTTTGAGGGTTTTACACACATCGTAGCCAGAAAGGCCCGGCATTTCTATATCGAGTAATATAATGTCAGGGTTGTACTTATTAGTTAGCCGTAATCCTTCATCGCCATCTTTAGCATTAATTATTTTACAAAACCCCGCTAAAGATTCTTCAATTATATGATGAACATACTTATCATCATCAATTGCTAGTACCAACTTTGCCATGCCTTAGTCCATTTTAAAAGGTGTGTTAAAAGCATAGTACGAGAAGGTAAAATTACTAAAAATTATTAGTTAAAAACCTAAAAACAATAAAAAAGCGCCATAAGGCGCTTTAGTAATAATAGGGTATAAAGTTGCCTTAAGCAGCTATACCACTGTGACGAAGTAATGCGTCAACACTTGGCTCACGACCACGAAACTTTTTGAACAGTTCCATAGGTTCTTCACTACCGCCTTTTTCTAAAATGTTTTGCATAAAGGCTTGACCTGTTTCAGCGTTAAAAATGCCCTCTTCTTCAAATTTAGAAAATGCATCCGCTGAAAGTACTTCTGCCCATTTATATGAGTAGTAACCCGCGCTGTAACCACCTGCGAATATGTGGCTAAAACCATGCTGAAAACGATTAAACTCTGGCGGTTTAACTACTGAGGTACGGCTACGCACATCATCTAATACCGCTTGAATTTGGCACTGCTCACCCGCTTTGTAATCGTTATGGATTTTAAAGTCGAATAACGAAAACTCAATTTGACGTAGCATTTGCATGCCTGAGTTATAATTTTTAGCAGCTAGTAGCTTATCTAGTAACTCTTTAGGTAGCGCCTCGCCCGTCTCGTAATGCCCTGAAATAAAGCTAAGTGCTTCTTCGTCATAACACCAGTTTTCTAAAAATTGGCTTGGCAGCTCTACCGCATCCCATGCAACACCATTAATACCGGCTACAGGCGCAGCATCAACTTGGGTCAACATATGGTGAATACCATGACCAAATTCATGGAATAATGTAGTTACTTCATCATGTGTAAATAGCGCAGGTTTGTCACCTACGGCTTTATTAAAGTTACATACTAAATACGCAACAGGTGTTTGCAGTTCGCCATTAGCACGCACTTTACGCCCCATGCAGTCGTCCATCCACGCCCCACCACGTTTGCGGTCTCGTGCATATAAATCTAAGTAAAAACGACCACGTAATTCGTTACTACTATCATAAATTTCGAAAAAACGAACGTCGCTGTGGTAACTATCAAAGTTGTTAACTTCTTTTACGGTAATTCCAAATAAGCGGTTAACGGTTTCAAATAACCCGCTAAGTACTTTATTTGCAGGGAAATACGGACGTAGTACTTCATCTGAAATAGCGTATTTTTCTTGCTTTAATTTTTCACTGTAGTAGCCAAAATCCCATGCTTGAAGCCCAGATATACCATGCTTTTGCTCAGCATAGGCTTTTAGCTCTGCGACTTCTTGCTCTGCTTGTGGCTTCGATTTAGCTGCTAGATCTTCTAAAAAGGAAAACACTTGCTCAGGAGATTCAGCCATTTTAGTTGCAAGGGATTTTTCGGCATAACTGCTAAATCCTAATAACTGTGCAAGCTCGTGACGAAGCGCAAGCTCCTCACTCATAATTGCTGAGTTATCGTATTCCCCGGCATTAGGACCTTGATCTGATGCGCGTGTACAAAATGCGGTATATGTTTCTCTGCGTAATTCACGATCATCTGCGTAAGTCATTACTGGCAAGTACGATGGAAAGTCGAGCGTGAATACCCAACCGTCTAAATCTTTACTTTTTGCCGTTTCGCTTGCAAGCGCTAAAGCTGACTCAGGTAAGCCTGCTAACTGGCTTTCGTCAGTAATGTGTTTTTGCCATGCAAGTGTTGCATCCATAACATTATTACCAAATTTAGAAGCCAGCTCAGATAAGCGTACGCTTATTTCGCCGTAGCGCTTTTGATCGTCAGCTCCAAGTGCAATACCCGAGAGCTTAAAGTCACGAAGTGCATTAGTAATTGTTTTTTGCTGAGCAGTCGTTAGCGTTTTAAATTCGTCGCTATTATAAAGCGCATTATAGGCCTCATATAAACCTTGGTGCTGCCCTACAAATGTTGAATACTCTGATATAAGCGGTAAACACTGCTCGTATGCTTGACGTAACTCGTCATTATTCATAACAGAATTTAAATGCGAAACCGGCGAAAACATGCGCGATAACTTATCATCGGCTTCTTCTAGCGGTAATACTAAATCATCCCACGTGTACGAGCCTTTAGCTAAAACATCATCAATAGCTTTACGACTTTGTTCAATACCGTGCTTTAGTGCTGGTACTACATACTCTGGCTTTATTTTTGAAAATGGTGGTAAGCCTTCAAGGCCAATGAGTGGGTTAATTTGTAGTTCGCTCATGAATTCTCTCAATTTAATTAACTATGAATTTGAAGTTGGGGCAAAACGATGAAATACAAGCCTCGATTGATGGGTCTGTTATAGCTTACGATAAAACTGATCGCCATAATAAACTATTTCGTTTGTTGTATTTATCGGTTTTTTACAGCATCGCCTTAGGTGACTTGCACTTAGCATATGCTATCATCGGCACATTATAGTTAAATATATTTTTGAGGATTAAACATGGCTCAGCATTTTGATTACATAGCAATTGGTGGCGGTAGTGGCGGCATAGCCTCTGCAAACCGTGCAGCAATGCGTGGTGCTAAAGTTGCACTTATTGAAGCAAAACACATGGGCGGCACCTGTGTAAATGTAGGTTGTGTGCCTAAGAAAGTTATGTGGCACGGTGCTCAAGTTGCTGAAGCAATTAATTTATATGCACCTGACTATGGTTTTAATGTTGAAGTTAAAGGCTTTGATTGGAGCAAATTAGTAGAAAGCCGTGAAGCCTACATTGGCCGAATTCATAAAGGTTACGATAGTGGCCTTGCAAGTAACGGCGTTACTGTAATTAAAGGGTTTGCTAAATTTGTAGACAACAAAACGGTTGAAGTAAACGGCGAGCATTACACCGCTGATCATATTTTAATTGCTGTAGGTGGGCGCCCAAGTATCCCTAATATTGAAGGTGCTGAACACGGTATTGATTCTAATGGCTTTTTTGAGCTAAAAGAGCAGCCTAAGCGCGTTGCTGTAATTGGTGCTGGTTACATTGCGGTTGAGCTTGCTGGGGTTTTACATGGCCTAGGTACAGAGACTCACTTGTTTGTTCGTAAGCACTCTCCACTTCGTAACTTTGACCCTTATATAGTTGAAACACTTGTTGATGTTATGGCTGCTGAAGGCCCTACTCTTCATACTGAATCTGTACCTCATAAATTAGTTAAAGAAGATGATGGCTCTGTAACGCTTCATTTAGATAATGGTAAAAGCCAAAATGTTGACCAAGTAATTTGGGCAATTGGCCGCCAGCCAACAACAGACGCAATTAATGTAGCGGCTGCTGGCGTTGAAGTTAACAGCGATGGTTTTGTTAAAGTCGATGAGTTTCAAAATACCACTGCTAAAAACGTTTATGCTGTTGGCGATATCATCGAAAACGGTATTGAGCTTACGCCTGTAGCTGTTAAAGCGGGGCGTACTTTATCAGAGCGTTTATTTAATAAAGAACTCCCTGATGATTTAAAAATGGATTACAACTTAGTTCCAACAGTTGTATTTAGCCATCCACCAATTGGTACTATTGGCCTAACTGAACAAGAAGCTATTTCTCAGTATGGCGAAGAAAACGTTAAAATTTATCAATCTGGTTTTACGGCGATGTACACTGCAGTAACTAAACACCGCCAGCCTTGTAAAATGAAACTAGTGTGTGCTGGTCCAGAGGAAAAAGTAGTTGGCCTGCACGGAATTGGTTTTGCAGTTGATGAAATGATTCAAGGTTTTGCAGTGGCCATGAAAATGGGCGCGACTAAAGCTGATTTTGATGCTGTTGTGGCTTTACACCCAACAGGCTCAGAAGAATTTGTTACGATGCGCTAAGCATCGACTTGAAACTATAATAGCCTTTACTATTTATTTAGTAAGGGCTTTTTTATGCTCAGTATATTTATACTTTAATGCACAACAATCATACTAAAACCATTACAAACAAAACATCACAAACACATTAAATATACATCTAACCCATTAATTTAACAACAAAAATATTAGACCGAAAAATATAAAAAAAGTTTCCATAATGTTTTGGCTTTCAGTCCTTTTTGTAATTAAAATCTCGCGTATTGTCACCAATTTGGTTTTTTCATGTTTTTACTGCGATCTTTTATTTACTTATTATGCTTAGCTGGCGTGGCTTCATTAATTCAGCTTGAAGGCTTCGAATTACAGCAAAATGCACTTTATAGCGAAGAAACACTTACTGAACACATGCAAGATATTTTAACGCTTCTAAGTTCTATTCTGTTTTTTTATGCCTCACGTATTAACTCGCAACTTAAGATAGCTTGTGTATTACTAGCGACTCTAACTGCAATGATGTTCGTGAGAGAATTTGATACATACCTTGATATGTATGTTTTTGATGGGGCTTGGCAAGCTATCGTTTATTCAATACTGGCTTGTATATTCGTTTACTTAATAACAAAAAGAGGGACTATTTTTAGCTCTATCCAAGCCTATTCGCAAACTCCAAGTTATGGAATTTGCTTATCTGGTTTAGTTACGCTTTTAGCTTTTTCTCGTATGATGGGCAAAGGGGCATTTTGGCACTCTATAATGGGTGATAGCTACGTACGTGTAGTTAAAAACATTGTAGAAGAAGGGATAGAAACACTTGGTTATACTTTAATTTTAATTTCAGCTTTTGAGCTTGTACTTTTGTGTCGCAAGCAACTTAATAACTAGTATCCTCATCCTATTGGTGAAGCTGTAATCTCAACCGTCTTCATCTCATTGAAGTTAAGTTTGCTAATTGATTTAATAAATCAATATACTAGTGTTTAGATTTACTCGTGTTTTGGAATTTATGCTTAAAGATATTTTGTCTCATCCATTTCTTATTTCGCTGCTTTTGCTTGTTGTTGCTTTTGTTTTAAAAGTACTTGTAGATAAGCTAGCAAAAAACCGTGCTGAAAAAAAAGAAAAAGACATCAGGTATATATCACACAATATTAAGCACTTTATTAACTTTGTAATGGTGCTATCGCTATTATTTGTGTGGTCGACTGAAATTCAAAATTTTGCTCTTTCAATTGCAGCCTTTGCAGTTGCTATTGTGCTCGCAACACGTGAGTTTATTCAGTGTGTTATCGGCTTTTTTTATCTTGTAACAACGCGCCCATTTAGAGTGGGAGATTGGATACAAGTAGGTGATTATTTTGGTGAAGTAGCCGAAACCGATTGGATAAAAACCACTATGCATGAAATTGATATACATACATATCAGTTTTCAAGAAAGACTATTTATATTCCAAACAATAAGCTTATTACCAGTTCTATTAAAAACTTAAACTTTGTAAAACGCTTTGCAACCCATCACTTTACTATTGTGCGCAGAGAGAGCTTTAATCCCTACCCTATTCACGACACTCTCACTGAAAAAGCAAAACAATACTGCGAAGAATTTGAAGAAGTAGCCAGTCGCTATAACTCAATGATTGAACGAAAGTTAGATGCAAAAATATCAGGACCAGAGCCAGTTATACATTTTGGCACCACCGAATTAGGTGAATTTAAAGCAAGCTTTACGCTATTTTGCCCAACAGATAAAGCGCTTGAAATAGAGCACAAATTAACAGAGTGTTTTTTTGCATTATGGTACGAAGAGGCTAAAAAGAATAAAGAGGATGAAGGAAAAGCCTAAACTTTACCTTCGTCAAAAAAGCGCGAATTCACTTCGCGCTTGGCAATATTTAAGCTGTACCGCCAACAGTAAGCTGATCAATTTTAAGACTTGGCTGACCCACGCCTACTGGTACGCTTTGGCCATCTTTACCACATACACCAACGCCTTTATCAAGCGCAAGGTCGTTACCCACCATAGAGATTTGCTGCATAACCTCTGGGCCGTTACCAATTAGCGTTGCGCCTTTAATTGGCTGGGTAATTTTACCATTTTCGATTAAATACGCTTCTGATGCGCTAAACACAAACTTACCAGAGGTAATATCTACCTGTCCGCCACCAAAGTTTGGTGCAAAAACGCCTTTTTTAACTGAGCTTATAATATCGGCTTGGCTGTACTCTCCACCCAACATGTAGGTGTTAGTCATACGTGGCATTGGTAAATGCGCATAAGACTCACGACGTGCGTTACCGGTTGGGTTTACACCCATTAAACGTGCGTTTAGCTTATCTTGCATGTAGCCTTTTAAAATACCATTTTCGATAAGTACATTGTACGCAGCCGGTGTACCTTCATCATCTACATTTAGTGAACCTCGGCGGTCTGCCATTGTGCCATCATCAACAACGGTACATAACTCTGACGCTACTTTTTGCCCTACTTTGCCGCTAAATGCTGATGCGCCTTTACGGTTAAAGTCGCCTTCAAGGCCATGCCCTACTGCTTCGTGTAAAAGCACGCCAGGCCAACCATTGCCAAGTACAACTTCCATAGTACCTGCTGGTGCATCAATAGCTTCAAGGTTTACTTTAGCTTGACGTACCGCTTCTTCTGCAAATTCCATCCAACGCGGTTTACCATCAACTAATTCTTTAAAATAACCGTAATCTAAACGCGCGCCGCCGCCTGCGCCACCGCGTTCACGACGGCCATCTTTTTCAAGCAGTACTGAGCAGTTTAAACGAATAAGAGGACGAATATCGGTTGCAAATGTACCGTCGCTTGCAGCAATCAATACCTCTTCGTACACTGCCGACATTGAGCTAATTACTTGCTCTGCATCAGGTGCGAGTTCACGAATATAGTTTTCAAGCTCACGTAATAAGCTTACTTTGTCGTTATCGCTCATGCTTGAAATTGGTTGATGCGGCGCAAATTGCTCTTTTGCTTTTACATCACTAAATACTTTTATTGCTTTATCTTCGCCAGCATCTGCGATGCTACGAGCCGCAGTAGCCGCCTTATTTAACGCTTCTAGGTTTATTGCATCAGAGTAAGAAAAACCTGTTTTTTCGCCGCTTACGGCACGTACACCTACACCACGTTCAACATTGTATGAGCCTTCTTTAACTAAACCGTCTTCAAGCACCCACGATTCGTGATGGCTTGATTGGAAGTATAAATCGGCGTAATCCACTTTATGCTGATGAATATAGCCAAGCGTTTTTTCGAGTTCCTCTCGATTTAGCTGGCTGTCGTGTAATAAATGCTGTTCAACCGAATTCATAATAAATGCTCTCTAAATCGTTGATGAGATTGCACAGGCATATCTCTTCTAATTTTATTTAACTGGTTTAAATCTGCGTGACCGCTTATAAACCCAACTCCGCTTGGCAGCACTGAAAGTTGCTCGCCCCACGGTGAAATAATAATGCTGTGGCCATAGGTTTGTCGGCCATTTTGATGTGTTCCGTATTGCGCAGCGGCAATTACATAACATTGTGTTTCTATTGCACGCGCCGTTAATAACGGCTGCCAGTGTGCTAGCCCTGTAGGAACTGTAAAGGCACTGGGTACTAAAATAATCTCAGCGCCTTGGCGAGCAAGTTCATTAAATAACCCACTGAAACGCAGATCATAACATACTGTTAAGCCAATTTTACCAAAGGGGGAGTCTACAACGACGACTTCATTACCTGCTTGAGTAAAATCTGATTCGCGGTAACTACCCGTTTGATCTGCAACGTTTACATCAAACAAGTGAATTTTATTATACGTTGCAACGCACTCACCTAGGCTATTAAATAAATGTGAGGCAGCAAAATATTTATGCTCATTATAAAGCTGTGGCATTGTGCCTGCGCTCAACCAAATATTATGCTCTTTACAAAGTGCACTTAGCTGCTGTTTGTAATGCTCGGCTTTTTTAGCAACGGCTAAGGTATCGTGACCACTTTTACTAAAAACTAAAAAAGCTTCAGGTAAACACACCAACATAGGGCGTGCTGTGGGCAGTGTGTTAAGACTACTGACCAAATCACGCATGTTATCATCTGCATTTAAACCAGAGCACATTTGTAGCGCAACTATACATGGTGAGTGCTCAATCATTGCGTTGCCGATAGTTCTGCGTCTTTTAGGCGTAGCTCTGTAGATGCTTGAGGTTGGTTTTGGGCCGCTTGTGGCAAAGTAACTTCACGGCTTTTTCTATCAAGTTCTTGTACCACCGGATCGTTCATTTTACCTGTCACCTTAAAATTGATCTCTGAGATCACTCTGGCTGAATGAATTACTTTATCAAGAGCCAGTGCTGCAAGCCCCATCACAGGGTTTACCATCCAAGCCACTATTACAGGAATACTTGAGGTAACTTGCGGTGCTACTGCTAGGTCATAATCTATATCGAGGGTGTTTAAATTTGCATAGCCTTTAATAGTTAAATCGGCGGGTACACCATCCATTTTAGTATCTTTTGTATAAGCAATGCCGTTTTCTAATTGCATAGTGCCTTGCATGCTATTGTAAAAAAAACCTTTTGAAAATACATCTCTAAAATCAAGCTTTAGCTTACGCACTAACGAATCAAGGCTAAGCAATGAAAATACGCGAGCGCCACCATCACTAATTCCAGTTAAGTGCCCTTCTCCTAAATCCCAATCTACCTCGCCGCTTAG
Organism: Pseudoalteromonas carrageenovora IAM 12662; assembly: GCF_900239935.1. Taxonomy (NCBI): domain Bacteria; kingdom Pseudomonadati; phylum Pseudomonadota; class Gammaproteobacteria; order Alteromonadales; family Pseudoalteromonadaceae; genus Pseudoalteromonas; species Pseudoalteromonas carrageenovora. The sequence goes on along the minus strand of NZ_LT965928.1, from coordinate 433,042 downwards.
GCTTTTAACATCAAAATCATAGGGGGCTGCTTGCCAAGTAAGATCATAATTAAGATCTGCTTTAGAATCTTTAATGGCTGTGGTTATATCAAACTCATCAAACAGCGCACCTATATCATCACTTTTAAGCTCTCCACTGAGCTGTGTTAACCCGTTTTGCCACTGGCCACTAGTACGAAGTATATGATCGCCTTTATCCACCACGAGCTCTGAAATTGATAAACGCTTACCATCGCCAACAAGCGACGCGCTCACTTTATCAAGCTGGTAACTCGATATTTTACAATCACTGCATTCAAACTCAATTGCGGGCACTTTAGTAAGCCAATTTAAATCTTCTTTTGGGAGTACGTCTGTGACTTCAAGCGCTTGCTCTACTTTTTCAGCAAAGTTAAGCCTTAAGTAATCAGCGTTAATTCTAATTGGTTGGCTAGGTTGTGATGTAGGAATGTGTACTCCTGCACGCAACTCCTTTGCATTTAATTTCAAAAATAAGTCGCTTTGCGCCGGCGCTAAACGCATTTCAAAATCGTTAAAAATAATATTACTTGCATCAAGCGTGTTTATATTTGCAACGACTTCGCTAAGTGGCGGCATAATGCCTTGTGATTGCGTATCAGGCTTAGACTGTGCGGCATGTATAATTTGATCTATTAATTCTATCCAAGGCGATAATTTAGTTTTTTCGAGGTTTATATTTACACTTAAATCTTTTTGGTTAAGCCCTAAATCTTGCTTACCTAGTACAATGTTAACATTGCTAAACTGTGGCTTCCCACTTTCTAAAATAGCATTAAAAAATAGCTGTTGGTTAGCATTGGCAGTGATCAGGTTGGAAATATCATCACCTTGCACTACCCCATCAAGCGGCCAAACTTGCTGACTAGTTTTGTTATAAGGCGCGGGTAAGGTACTTGTTAAACCCAGCAGTTCAGAGTTTACTTGAGCGCGGTAATTAAAGCCTTGTTCGGTAAAGTTTAATGTAAGGCCAATATCTACCTCACTTTGTCCGCTTAAGTAGCCTTTTAATATGCCTTGAGCTTTAGCGATTAACGTATCTGCATCTAGTTGCGCTTTAATATTAATATTTGCGGTGTAATCTTTTGCTTCACTTTGGCTGTTGTAATCAATTTTTATCGGCATGCCAAGCCACGTTGCAGTGGCGTTATTTAAACGAATATTGTCGTTTTTAAAAGTCAGTTCGCCATTTAGCTTTTTAAGTTCAATGCCTGGGTTTGCAATGTAAAGTGGTAAGTCTTTAAGTGCCACTTTGCCACTAACACTCGCGCCACCTTTAAATTTATCACCAACTAATAGCTCAATATTGGCCTCGACTTCGCCTTTTCCTTGCACAACTTCAAAAATATTAGCAAGGGGGTTTGCTATTGGCGTGGCAGCAAAAAAGTCATGTAACTTTTCCATCGGCGCTTTTTTATCAATTTGTACTATTAGTTCATCGGCATTCATTAAATCGGCAATACTTACTTTTACGCTATTACCGAGCTCTAAATTAACTAATTGGCCTTGCTGGCTATAAATGTCCATTCGCTCATTAGCAAAATGTAATTGTATGTTGGCGTTAGTGACCGTAGGCCAGTTTGGATCAAACTGGTAAGTGGCGTTATCTATTTGTGCTAAAACATCGAACTGTCCACTACCATCTGTAAATGGAAAACCTGAGAGCGGCCCTGCAAAGAGCACTTGCGCTTTAGATACTTCGCCCCCTTTAATCGCACCATTTAAGTAACTCACTAAGCCTGGGCTCATCGCTTTTAATGGAAAGTAATGCCCTGCAATTTTGGCATCGGAAGCAAATGCTTCAGCGTAAAGATCTAAACGAGGCTCATCGCCTAAGCTAATTTGTAACTCAGCGGCGAGTGTCACTTCGTTATTATCAAACCAAATATTATCGCTGTTTATTTGCCAGCCGTTTGTACGTTTAGCTAAATCAAGTTCAATATTGAGTTGGTTATAATTAATATCGCCACTAAAGCTCTCGCCCGTTACCAGCGTACCATTTTCTCCAAATAGGTTTATTCGGCCGCGGCTTTGCGTAAGCAATCCATCAACTCTAAGTGCTTGTGCTGCTGGTACAGAGTTTAACTCTTGCCAGCCTATATTGTTTGCCTCAAACCATAACTGCCAATGCTGTGCACTGCTAAAGCTTAAATAAGCTTGATCTATTTGCCCACTTGGTTGGCGCGCAAGTAACGCCTCTAAATCATTAAAATTACTGAGCCCTGCCAAATTACTTAATAGCTCTAAATCAACTTGCTGAAGCCATACTTTATTTTGTTTACCTAGTTGCGCTTCAAACTCAAGGCTTGGCCATGCTTTATCGTTACTATTAAACGTTAAGCCGGTACTTTTTAAATGCCAACTATTTTGCTCGGGGTATAAATGAAAACCACCTTCGCTTAGGCTTACTTGCTGACTTTGCTCTTCTCGTTGCCAGCGCACAAAGCTTGGTAGCCACTGCATTTTTACGTCGCTCACTAAGCCTTTATTTAATTTTAGCCAAGCTTGTAAATTAATATCACTGTGCAGCTGCTGTTTTTCGGTATTAATATATTGCGCTAGCCAATTAGATACATCGACCTTATTAGCGTGTACATACATATTGCCTGCTACTTGCTCTATAGTATCGCCAGTAAGTGCGATGCGTGCATCAAAGTTTCCAACGGAGATACCCGGTAACGCTAAACTCCCACTGCCTAAGTGCTGCTCATTTTCGTTTTGCCATACAATATTTTTTAAAAGTAGTTTACGCTCTTTGCCATCTTCTAAAATAAAACTAATACTAGAGTTTTCTATTGCAAAGTGGCCTGTTTCACCTAAAAATAGCTCTTCTATTAGCTCTTTTTGCTCAAACGATACTTCTTCATCATTGCTTTGTAATAAATTTTCGACCTTTACGCTTGTATGAAAACCATTAATAACAAAGTAATTAGATTTTAGCTGAAAGGATTTTAAGCTTTCCCACAAATTAAGCTCTAGGCTAGTTTTAGCAATGGTGAGTGAAATAGGGGCGATTTCGTTATCTTTAAACGATAAATCTTCAAGCACAAGAGCAGGGCCATTGCCCTGCCAGCTTGCAGATATTTCGCCTATTGATAGACTAATTGCAAACTTATCGTGAAGGTAGGTTTCTATATTTCCTTTGTAATCGTTCGCATAAGGAAGAGTGTACTTTAAGATTGAAACAATAACGGCCAGTAATACTAAAATTATGGCGCAGGTTTGCCATAACTTTCTAAAACAAAAAAACAGACCGCTTTTGCTTTCATTACATCATTACCACATCAAACTGCTCTTGGCTGTATAAGCTCTCTGTTTGAATGTTGACTTGCTTTCCTATAAATAGTTCAAGCTCAGCCAGGTTATGATACTCATCATTCAGTAATGCCTCGCTCACTGCTGGTGCCGCGTAAACCATAAACTTGTCGGCTGCATAAGCTCGGTTTACACGCACTATTTCACGTAAAATTTCGTAGCAAACGGTCTCTACTGTTTTTTGCGAGCCGCGTCCTGAACACGCAGGGCAAACATCACACAAAACATGTTCTAAGCTTTCACGCGTTCGTTTACGTGTCATTTCAACAAGGCCAAGCGCAGAAAGGCCATTAATATTTGTTTTAGTGCGATCTTTTGCAAGCGCTGACTCAAGTGAGTGCAATACACGGCGCTTATGATCTTCACTTACCATATCAATAAAGTCGATTATGATAATACCGCCTAAATTACGCAGTCTAAGCTGACGCGCAATTGCTGACGTTGCCTCTACATTGGTATTAAAAATAGTCTCTTCTAAATTACGATGGCCTACAAATGCCCCCGTATTTACATCAACCGTGGTCATCGCTTCAGTTTGGTCAATAATAATATAACCACCCGATTTAAGCGTTACCTTACGGTGTAGTGCTTTTTGAATTTCTGTTTCAACATCAAACAAATCAAAAATAGGTCGCTCGCCCGGGTAGTACTCTAAAACTTGAGAAAGCAGCGGTACAAACTCTTCTGTAAATAACTTTAGCTCTTCATAAGTCAGCTTTGAGTCGACTCTAATACGCTCCATGTCCTCACCTACGTAATCACGTAGGGTTCTAAAAGCGAGCGTTAAATCTTCATGCAAAATACTGGCTTTACTGGTTTTTTGCCTACGAGAAGTAATTCTCTCCCAAAGCTTTCTTAAAAAACCAGCATCGTGACGTAGCTCTTCTTCACTTGCCCCTTCGGCAGCGGTACGCACAATAAAGCTGCCATTATCGTCGCCATATTCAGCAACTATTTTTTTAAGGCGTGAGCGCTCTTCTTCTGTTTCTATACGCTGGCTTACGCCTACATGGGTAGCATCTGGCATAAATACTAAGTAGCGAGATGGAATAGTGATATCGGTGGTGAGCCTTGCGCCTTTAGTACCTAATGGGTCTTTAACCACTTGTACCATAATGTATTGCCCTTGGCGGACAAGCTCGCGAATATCTTGTACTTTTTTAATAGGCTCGTCGTCAACACCTTCAACAATTGAGGCGCTGTTTACAATATCTGAAGCGTGCAAAAAAGCAGCTTTATCTAGGCCTATATCTACAAATGCAGCTTGCATACCGGGTAAAACACGGCTAATTTTTCCTAGGTAAATATTGCCTACAATACCGAGGTTCCCAATTCGCTCTAATTGGATTTCTTGAAGTACACCATTTTCGATCAGGGCAACACGGCTTTCACTTGGCGTGACATTTATTAGTAATTCTGTACTCATGCTACCTTCTTAAGAATGCTTGTAATAATTGTTCGGTCTCGTATAAAGGTAAGCCTACTACGGCAAAATAGCTACCCGCAATGTGAGTTACAAAGCGACCACCTAACCCTTGGATGCCATAGCCACCGGCTTTATCTTGCGGCTCTTTTGACTCCCAATAGTCATTTATCTCTTGATCAGTTAATGTTTTAAAGGTTACATCGGTACTTACTACGCAGCTAACGACGTCAGTTTCACTAGCAAATGCAACGGCAGTTAACACCTGATGTGTATTACCTGAAAGGCGTTTTAAAGTGGCTGTAAAATCGTCTTTATCGCGTGGTTTACCAAGTGACTGATTATCGATAACAACCACTGTATCACTGCCTAGTACTGGGCGGTCGGTATAACCAAGTGCAACCCCACTTTGCGCCTTTAACCTTGCTAAGCGTTCAACAAGTGCTCTAGGTTGTTCGTTTGGTAATGGACTTTCATCGGCATCAACACTAAATTGAGTAAACTCGATACCTAACTGACTTAATAATTCTTTACGACGTGGGGAGGCTGATGCCAAATATACTGCACAAGTCATTACCTGATCCTAAAGTGTCTACGATATTTGCGAAGCAGTAAAAATACCCAAAACCAACTCACCATACCGGTTGCTACTGGCCATAAATACTGAGGATTAAAATAAACCCCTAACAAAAAGTGATTTAGCCAAAACTGCATTAAATGATACAGCGTTAAAAATAGACCAATCAGTAAGCTTTGTTGCCAAAGCGAGAAGTTACGAATTTTTTGAAAGTTACTCGCGGTAACAAATATACATACTGAGAATGTGAGCGAGTTTACGCCAAGCGGAGAACCCGACGCTAAATCTATGAGTAAGCCAACAACCCAAGCTGTGCCTATATTTAATCTGTGCGGTACAGCCAGTGACCAATACATAAGCACAAGTAAAACCCAGTCGGGTCTAAATGGTTCAAATGAAAATGGCAGTGGCATTAATGCCATTATTAAAGCAAAAAAGATGCTCAGTGCAATTAACAATGAATAACGGTTAATCATCGTTGATTTGCTCCTGTTGATTACGCCATAAAATAACAAGCAATCGAATACGGTCTAGCTGCGCTATAGGCTCTGCAAATACTTGCGCAAATGGGCGTCCTTCATCACGGTTTATTTCAGTGACTACCGCTACAGGGTAACCCTCTGGGAAGGTTCCGCCTAAGCCTGATGTAACAAGTACATCACCAATTCGTACATCTAAACTGTGCGGCACGTGAGAAAGCTTGACGACGTTAATTTTACCTATGCCTTCAACCACGGTACGTACATCATTTCGTAATATGCGAACAGGTGTTGCATGTGTTGTGTCGGTCATCAGTAAAACGCGTGACGTAGTTGACCCCACCTTAGTAAGCTGCCCCACTACACCCATTTCGTCAATTACAGCTTGCCCTTCACTGAGCCCATCAGTAGTACCACGATTAATAACAACCTGATGACTATAAGGGTTTGAATGTACCGAGAGTACTTGAGCAATAATTTTACGATTAGATTGCTTAGCCGATGAGCCTAACAAAGCACGTAGCTTTTGATTTTCTCTCGCTAAAAATTGGTACTGCTGCAATTGCTCGCTTTGAAGCATTTGCTTTTTTTTCAGCGCTTCATTTTCGGTAAGGAGTTGGTCGCGTGTGTGCAGGCTTTTAGCACCTAAGCTAAATAATTCGTAGGGTAAATTAGCAACGTAAATTAGAGGGCTTACAAGAGTATTAAGACTAGTACGGACAACCGTACCACCTTGTGTATATTTGTCTCCTGCTATGAGTACGATACTCAAAAGCACTGCGACAAAAAGTCGCAGTTGCAAAGAGACTGTGCGTCCAAACATTAATTTCATTAGTCGTAACTAAAAACATCACCACCATGAACATCGATCATCTCAAGTGCTTTACCACCACCGCGTGCTACGCAAGTAAGTGGATCGTCAGCAACAACAACCGGAATACCCGTTTCTTCCATTAATAAACGGTCTAAATCTTTTAATAATGCGCCACCGCCAGTAAGTACCATGCCATGTGCTGAAATATCAGAAGCAAGCTCTGGTGGCGACTGCTCTAGCGCAACCATTACCGCACTTACAATGCCCATTAATGGCTCTTGTAATGCTTCTAGTATCTCGTGAGAATTAAGCGTAAATGAGCGTGGAACACCTTCAGCAAGATTACGTCCGCGTACTTCAATTTCAATTGGTTCATCTGTTTTAAACGCAGAGCCAATTTGATGTTTAATATTTTCGGCTGTCGCTTCACCAATTAGGCTACCAAAGTTACGGCGCACATAATTAATAATTGCTTCGTCGAATTTATCACCACCAATACGTACTGATGATGAGTAAACAACACCGTTTAGTGAAATAATAGCAACTTCAGTTGTACCACCACCAATATCAACAACCATAGAGCCTGTTGCTTCAGATACAGGTAAGCCTGCGCCAATTGCCGCAGCCATAGGTTCTTCAATTAGATAAACTTCACGAGCGCCAGCTCCCATTGCAGATTCGCGTATTGCGCGTTTTTCTACCTGAGTAGCACCACAAGGCACACAAATGAGTACGCGCGGGCTTGGGCGCATAAAGTTGTTGTTGTGCACTTGCTTAATAAAGTGTTGTAACATTTTTTCTGTTACATAAAAGTCGGCAATTACGCCGTCTTTCATTGGGCAGATTGCTTTTATATTACCCGGCGTACGACCTAGCATTTGTTTTGCTTCTGTACCTACAGATGCAACACTTTTAGGTCCACCAGCTCGCTCTTGGCGAATAGCAACAACTGAAGGTTCGTTTAAAACAATACCTTCTTCTTTAACATAAATGAGGGTATTGGCTGTACCCAAGTCGATCGATAGATCGTTAGAAAAAATACCACGGAGTTTTTTAAACATGAGGCTGGATGACCTTTGAAATACGTTCTTATATTAGCTGCCTCACTTTAACATGCTTAAATAGATGAGCAATATAAAGCGCAGCTGCCTTTGTAAATTTGTGAAAAAAGGAAGCAAAGCTTCCTTATTGAGTTTTTATCGTTCGCGAACTAAGCGAAAACCAATGTAGTTAGATCTAAAGTCAGGCGCTAAAATTAAACGCGTAGATGCACGTGCAAGACTTGGTGCAAAGTTCCACGCTCCGCCTCTTACCGCTACATCCGACTCACCAGATTCTTTGTTAGTCCATTCCCATACATTGCCTACGGTATCGTATAATCCAAATGCATTAGGAGAAAAAGACCCTACCGGTGCTGCGCGTCTGTTTGACCATTCACTACCACACCAACCACAGTTTGCTAAGTTTTTACCAATTTCGTTACCCCAAGGGTATTCTGTTTCAGTTCCTGCGCGTGCTGCATATTCCCACTCAACTTCATTTGGTAGACGAAACTGTTGGCCTGTTTGACCTGATAACCACTCAGCATAAGCTTTAGCATCGTTATAAGTTAAACATACAGCCGGAAAATCACTGCCTTGCTCAAAACCTGGGTTGCGCCAGTTTAAATTAGCTTCCCATACTGGTTCGCCATTTAAATAATACGCACACCCTTTATTTTGCTCTGCTTGCGTTTTATAACCAGTATTAGCTACAAATTTTTCGTAGGCTCCTACGGTTACTTCTTTGCTTTGCATAGCAAAAGAACTCGCTATTACTTTTTCAATTACAGGGCGTTCATTGGCTAAACCATTGCCATTAATGTCGCCCATTTTAAATTTGCCCGCAGGAATAACTACTATAGGCGTTTTTACGTTTGTATTGAGTACATTAACGTTTTCACTAACCTGACGAGTTTTAACTTCTGGTTGCTCACGAGTGTAGGTCGGTGCAGCAATCGACTCAGGCTTTTTTACTAAATTTGCATGGATTGTTTGTGCTTTATTAAGATCCACGCGTACCTGAAACGGTTTATAGCCCAACTTACGTACTTCAACGTTATGCACACCGCGAGGTAAACGCGTAATTAAACGTGTAGAGCCAAAGCTAACACCGTCAATAAACACTTCGTCATCATATACATTAGAACGTAATGTTAGCTCTACTGTTTGATCCTGCTTTTTGTTAGTAATGCTAGGGTAATCTCTTTTTACCGGCGCAGATTTAACTGAATAATCGCGCACTGGTTGTTCATTTAAACGAGAAACCGAAACTGTGCTGGCATTATCCTTGGTATTACTGAATGTTAACTGACTATCGGTAAATGTTGTGCCATAAGCTGGTTGGTAAGCTGCTGAAAGCGGCGTGCCGTATTCAGAGCAATAACGGTTATCAATACTTAATAAGCTACATAAACGGCTACTGTTTACTTCGCCGCGCATAGTAACGCTTAAATTAACGTTATAATTACCTTGTCCGCTAAAGGCACTATTTACTACATGGCTACTTAAAATTTGCACTTGAGCGCCAGCTAAGTTGCGTTTTGGCTCAACAATGCGCTCTTCTGTTAAGTTTGCAAATATTTGATCTACAAAGCGCTTAGTTGCTTTTTGTAAGCCCATTTGCTGACCGCGTTGCTCACATGCCGCAAGTGTTTCGGTGCGCTTACAGTTAATAGTGTGGTTAACTTCAAGTGTGCCTTCACGCGTAAACTCGTTGCGTAAGCGCTCTACTCGAGCTGTAGTTAACTGCTCTTTTAAGCTCTCTAGCGTATTTAAAAGCGTGTGTTTAGCCACGCGGATTTGTTCGATGTCTTTACGGTGGGATGCAATTGCCGCCAACTGCATAGAAATATCATCTTTGTTTTGCTTATGATCAACCACAGCTTTTTGATAGCGCGATTGTGCTGCACTAATATCTATAGTTGGATCATCAATTAAACGACGGTACATTTCGTTCATCGCATCGAGCGCTTGGTTTTTTTCTTTATCTAGCTCTGTAGAACGAGAGCGAAGTAGCTCTAATTGATTTTGTAACTGACTTTCTTCTTTAAGATGTTTTTCAAGTATTCTTGTCGAGTTATCGTATTCTGTCTGTTTAACACTAATCTCTGACTCAATTCCAGTTACTGTAGCAGTGTCTTGTGCAAATGCACTACTAGCTAACAAACTAGCTGAAATTAACAGAGATAAAGGAGTAATTCGCATATATTCCAGTCCCAAAAAGCGGCAATTATTTGGTCGTTATTATTTTTTATAATTAAAGCCTTATGCTATGTACTTGCAGCACAAAACACAAGCTTTGTTCAATTATTATCTTAGTTTACAACTATTCGCGTGTTTCACGCCAGTAAATAACCCGATCATTTCCTCTAAAGCGACCAAATTGTAAAATAGCGTGAGGATTAAGTTGTGTGCCATCCCCTTGCCAATCCCATTTTAGCCAATCGTAAGTATTATATTCTAAGGTAAACTCTCCTAAACCATTAGGCTGCGCATAAATACCATTATTTGCAGGATAACTGCCCGACTCTAATTGCCCAGCGCCCCCTGCGCCATATTCATAACTCAGTTGCGGGCTCGAAGGTGATACTTGCGTAATTTGGGGATGCTCGAACACACTGCAATTATCATCGGCATTATTAACAAACCCACTGCCATTGTAATATTGCGCTTGCATGGGAATAAGTAATGGATCTAAATCTGAGCCTGCATTGTTACCTAATACTAAACGGCCAAACCTAAACTGTATTGGCAGCGTATTTAACGTCAAAGAATCACAATCAGTTGTACACGCTGCTTGTGTGCTTGGCTTTTCGTTAGCATCGACAAGCATCGCCCCCTCAATATTAGTAACTGTTGCCATTAAACTGACCATGGCAAATGGCCCATCTGGTTGTCCTACTCCTAATCTTTCAAGTGTGGTGTTGAGTTCGCTCATTTGCCACTGGCCGTCGCTGATATCTCCCCAGTTGCTATTACCTAGGTTTACAAGTCGGCTAGTAAAACTCGTTGCAGGTATATAATTACCGGCCTCGTTATTTTCAGCGTTGATGGATACTAAGGATTTATCAAACCCATCACGGTAATTTGCCATTAACTGATTATTTTGGTTTTGAGCCTGCACTGTAAAGCTAAGCTCAAAAGGTTGCTCAAGGTAAGTTAAGTTGCTGCCATAGCGCGTACATTGTGCAGCGGCTTGTATTCCTAATATTTGAAACTGTGAAGGTGCAAAGCGACCTACATTATAAAGCGCCCCTTTTACATCACCAGCCCCAAAGTAATCTGCATCTTGCAATCCGGCTATTAAATCAACAATACCCACTTGGTCGTAATTATACTGCGATACAGATTCGCTTAAGTCCCCTGTATCACTAAAGGCAACATTACTCATAGCTTCAAGCGTACCTGATACACCAGATAAAGGGGCTTTTATTGTTGCCGCTACTAACGGTTGCTCTGTGATAAAGTGTTTAGCAATAGGATTACTATTAATGTTGCTGTAGTTATCTGGGTAGCCATCGTTATTAGTGTCTTGCCCTGAGAGCCATTGCACAGCATTCATTTTTAAGTTAAATGCTTCACCAGTTAGTCTAAACAAACTGCCATTAGCATCTGTTGCATAACCATCGTTTTCAACACTCATTGCGAGTCCAAATGGTTTAACAACATATTCATTAGAGCTACCTGTTAAATTAACCGATAAATTAGTTACGGGATCTAATATTAAATTGGTTTTTACATTTAGGCTGAGTTTACCTGCATCAGGATAATTAATAATAATGGGCGCTTTAGAATCATTATCAAAATTTATAGTAAAAGTCTGGTATGCCTGCTCAACACTATAGTCATTATTGTTATTGCTCAATACAATAGGGTCAGTGCAGCTCGCCCCTGCACTGCATGTATAGGCTAAATCTAAGTTTACATCACCGCCCGCAGGAAAAGCAGCTTCACATACGCCGGTAGTAGTATTTGTTTTAACTGCTTGAATTGAGAGCGCTTTGGCATTAAAACCAGTGTTTGAAGGTTTAGCTGATAACTGAGTAGGTATAGTTGTGTTGCCATCGGTTTCGTTATTAAAAATAAACCCTGCATCTGAAAACGTCACTTTACAGCCACTAAGCCCAACATTATTACCTGCAATATAACAGCGAAGCGGAGCCGAAGGGTCTGCGGTGTTATAGCCAAAAGTGACGCTCCCGGTTGTGCGCTTGGCAAACTCAACACTTGTTGAGCCTGTAAAATTAATATTTTCTCCCGTAACCCAGCTCTGCTGTCCGCTATTATCTGGCGATAAGTTCAAACTAGACGGTTCATCAAACAATAAATCACACGCATCGTTTGCACAGGCAGTAAGTGTCATTTCTTTTGCTTCACACGTTAAGCCCGTATTATCACTCATAGATAAGCGATAGTGATCGAGAGTCACAGGTTTATAAATACCACAAAAACCAGGAATGCTTTCGGGTACTGTTATTGCGTCAAATGTTGAACTGCCTTCGGTAATCACTTGTGTTGCTGATGTAATAGAGCCTTGATATGAAACGTTTTGCGCTATTCTTACCTCTCCTGTGGCAACAATATACGCTGAAATATTAGCATCTGCGGCAATAGCTATGGCACCATCAACGTATATTGCTAAGTATGCGCCTGTTTCTACTTCTATATTTGTTCTACCAATATTTAAAAACGATGTGGAAATGAGTGATGTTGTGTCTTTTAAAAAAATCCGTGTAGGGGCGGTTACTTTATATTGTGTTTCGAGCATGCTCAATTGCAGCTCATCGTAAAAATAATCCCCTGCAAGCGACGTAGGGATAGGGCCTGTTGAGCTACCATCGTTTGTAACTGTTGGTACCTGCGCAGCTTGGTTTGCCTCTAAAGAGTTATAGCCACTTGCAACACAGCCTTGCCCGTTACACAAAGGAGGGTTTGTAAGTGCTGTAGAAATTAAATTGGTCGTAGTTACAAACTGAGCATTACCATCTGTTATTTCAACACCTTGAACAAGCTGTACCTCACCATTATTGTAAGTGGATATAGCCCCTGGAAATAATGTATCGCAATCTAAAATGTCACCATTAAATACAAAGGTACTGGTCATTGCGAGAATAGACGCTTCTTCTTTTACGTGATTTCGCTCGTTATCGCCATCACGGTCTTCATCAACAACAAGCCCTAGCCTGTCGGTTCGTAAGTTACAGCTGCGTAGCCAACCACCGTCGTCCTCTAAACGCGAGTTTTTACTGGCAACCACTAAAGGTGCAACACTAAAGTCATTAGTAAAGTTAAAGTAATTACAGCCATTGCTCCAGCCATCGACTTCAAAGCCGGTAAAAAATGTTTCCCACGATACCTCAATGCCATTATCGTCGCTAAACGTTCGATTACTTCCAGGTTCTACTGCCATATAAGCAATCGTTTCATTTTTTATTATGCCAAGCGCGGTTTCTGATGCTTCAAGTGCTACATTTACACCACTGGTTGATAAAGAACCACTTTCTACTGCAATGGTTAAAAACGGAATTAATGCCTGAGAAGGTGGATTACTATCAATACTATTAAGCGTTTGCAAAGAATGAAAAAAGTTTGGCCTTTGAGTAAATGGCTCTGCAAACACTAACGACTTATAACCTTTAGGAGTCAAAGGGGAGAAACCTGATTTAGAGCCATATTGTAATTCAAGCTGCAGATCAGTACTCCCGACTTCCATAACTGTTCCATCAGGAAACTCATGCACACCATATTCAACGGCTAAGTAGTGCGCGCCCATACTAATATGCCCCCCATCCTCCCCTGAGGGTTCAAGCGGTAGTGCCTCAAAGCCTGTTGTGGTTATATTACGTATTCTTATTATTGCAGGGTTTCCGCCTTGGTTTGTTGAAAGCATAAATACAGCTGGAGGCGTGATGTATTGTTGCTGAAAGTTTATTTTTGTCCAAATAGGCGACGTATACGTGTTTTGTAGCTCTATATAGCGTCCTTCTATTTTAGGGGGAACAGCGTATGCGTAATTACAAAGTAATAAACAGCTAAAAATAAAAATTATTAAGGCATTTTTTATCATGGTAACGTTTTAGCCTCTACGCTTAGCGTTCTTTGCGTTTGCCAATAATCTTTTCTACAACTATTCCCAACGGGGCAATTTGTTGCAGCGCATGTTGCGCTGCTTTGTAAGTAATATATATTCACAAGCCCGTTAGTTGTGCTGCTATCAGGTAAATCTATATATTCTTCACAGCTAAGAGTGACCGTGCAATAAGCTAAATATTTAGTTTCAAAGGTTAAGTTTGATGTTACCGATGCGCAATTTTGTGCAGGGCTGTCTACAGGGAATAACTGCGTTAAACCGCTTTCGATTCCACTTTGTGCTGCCATATATGCCCGCGCGCCATAGTATTCAATTGTATTTTGCTGCGACGCCCCCGAAAGCACTTTTACAAGCGCTAAGCCTAGAGCCAATAAAACTACAATAATAACTAAAGAAACAATAATTAAATTACCTCTTTGCTTTGCTAACGAGCACGTACCGTGTGGTTTTTTAAGGGACATTAGGAATATGTACCTCATGATTAAAATTCATAACTTCGGTTTCGTTAAACTGCATTTGTGCATTTATGTTAAGTACTGAATTTCTTTGCAGTGAAATAGAATCAAGGGTAAAAAACAATTCAGAGGCTAAGTTATTTGCAATATAAATCCCGAGTAAATCTCGTTTTACGCCTGATGATACTTGTAAGCCTACGGCATTTAATTGAGTAGCACTAAAGCCGTAATCGCTATACCGATATAAATACTGCCCTTCAATACAAAAACTAACTGGCGTGCTGAGTAAGTAAAGGCGTTTACTTGGCGACTCCTGTGCAAATGCTTTATCAAATTGCCATTCGTCAATTGCACTCGTTGCCGAGCTATAAAATGCAGATACCTGTAAACGCTTATTATTGTTTTCGTCGTATATGTCCCCGCTATTTAATGGGTAAATTGTTGCCCAACTTCCTGCTTGCGGCTGCGTTAAATTATTAAGTTCAAAATCAACAGCGCTAATATTAAAAGGCGCTACAGTGGGTAAATAATTAGTGTAATGAGTAGCCGATAAAAACGGCGTAAACTCTAAACACTGTTGAGCACTACACGCACCACGGGTGTTATTATCGCAAGAGAGCCTAAGTGAGTTTGGCGTAGCATGGCGTAGCTCCTTACTTATACGTGTAATTACAAAACGAGCCTGCGCCACAGCCTCTTGCCGCTCTATACCTTGTGAATAAATGCTGACACCTGCACCAATGAATGAAAATGCACTTACCGCTAAAATACCTATTATCACCATAACAAGTAATAGCTCTATAAGCGTAAATGCATATTGATACTTAGCTGTTTGCATTAATAATTTCCTTTATATGCACTAAATCCATAAACCTCACCTTGAGATGAGGTTACTTCAATCGTAATTCGCTTAAAGGTGGTGCCATCGTTATTGGTTGAATCGTTAAAATCACTATCGTACTCAACAGCAATAACAACATTAAAGTCGCTATATGGTGCTAGCACCTCACCTAAACTATTAGTAATCGGCTGATTAGAGAGCGCAATATAATCATCAACATCGTTGTAGCTGGTTCTGGTCTCTGAGTTATCTACCCCTAGCTCAGCAGGTGCGGTACACGCTTGTGCACCCACTAATATTTCACCACAGCGCCTAAAAGGGGGGCTTCTATCGCTGTGTTCATCAAATGATTTACTTTGAATTTCGTTCATCAGAGACTGGCCTAGCTCTGAAGCCCTTAAAGCGATAATGGGCTCTGCACTTTTTTGTGCCTGAGGGGCAATTAACGCTGTAATAATGCTAAGTGTAATAGCAAGCATGACTATACCTATAATCAGCTCTATTAATGTAAAGCCTTTAGCTTTAAGGGCATGCATAAATAAGCCCTTCGCCGCTTATACATATTGCAGCTAAGCCAACATCAATTTTGCACTGTGATGCGCAATTTTGATCAGCACGACCTAACGGATCAAAGCTAATTTCAGTAAAGGTATTTGCGTTACTATCTAAAGCATTAAAAGTGATATCGCTGCGCTGCGTATTTATTTGAACAACTAAGTGTTCGCTATTATTAGCATCTGCGCTACCGGTACATGTATCTGGTGTGGGAGGTGCTATAAGGGTGGGAGTAATATAGAGCTTATGGCAACTGCTTAAAGCGGTATTTTGCATTGCACGTAATTGCACTGTTCTAAGCGCATTTAAAGCACTATCTCGATATGAATATGCATCTTCTGTTGAGCTTCCCAGAAATTTGGGAACTGCCGTTACCGACAGTATTCCCAATATCACTAGAGTAATAATTAACTCAATGAGTGTGAAGCCACGCAACCGTTGCTTACTACTGCTTTTCATTTAGTTTAATTAACAGCCTGTAGTTACAAGAGTAATGGTAGGTGGAGTTACTACAACAGGTCCTGTCGTTGCTGTAGCTTGTGTATAATCAATACGGCAATCATCTGTTTTTACGTAACTGTTAGGATAAATAATTAGCGTGCCATCTGCGGCTGTATCATCAAGGTTAAAATCTGCTGAATCATCAGCTGCAAAATCTACATCCAAAAAGGCTTCAAATGCAGACAGTGTAGCTGCCGGGTAGCCATATACAGTAGGAACTGCATCACCCGTATCTACAGTCACCGTTGCCGTTGCCTTTTTGTGATCACTCGCAATAATAGATTTACCATTTACGATATTCATACCACTGCGAATAGAACCTTGTAAACCCTCAAGTGTTGAAGCATTTGCGTCACCCTGTAAGTTTAAAAAACGAGGTGCAGCGGTAACCGCTAAAATGCCTAAAATAACGATTACAATAATCAATTCTACAAGCGTAAAACCTGCTTGTTTATTTAGTGGTAAGTTGTTTAATGATTGCGTTTTCATAAGTAAGCCTCTTTTAATTACTCAATTTAAATACTTTTACTTTACCTGTTTGGGGAAAGTATGAAAAACCAGCCAAACCAGGTACAACGGCACCATTGGTTGGTATATTTTTAGTATCAAGGGTGTTAGTTAAATAGTAGATGCATTGTGTATTTTTTGCATTGTACCTAACTAAAAAACTTACACTTTTTATTATTGATACTTGATTACTTAACGTACTACTGGGTGCATCTTGTAAAATTACACGTAATACTTGGCGACACTTTTGTGCATTACTTGCCAGTGCGCGAGTATCTATTTTTGTAGTTTCATCACTGGTTGGTGTGCCTTTAGTTCCATCTACACCAACTATTACTCCCCCATAATTTACAAAAGTAGTATTGAGCTTGCCGCTAGGCCGCCCCTCCAATTCCCATTGCCCTTTAACCATACCAACAGCAGAAGCAAAACCACCAGCAACTGCATCTACGCTAGAGTTATACGCCTGATTTTTAATACCTAAATATTGAGGTATAGCGAAACTCATAATAATCGCGAGTAAAATAACAACTATCACCAACTCAAATAACGTAAAACCTTTTGAGTAAACTCTAGAAGCTATCACTTGCTTAATTACCTTTAATTGCCGACATCATGTTCCACATAGGCATAAATATACCCAGTGCTAAAATGAGCACCATAATGGCAACAAACACAGTTAATATAGGTTCTATTTTTGCGGTTAAACTACGCAGGTCATAGTCAACTTCACGTTCATAATAATCAGCGGCCTCTTGCAGTAGCTCATCTACTCGGCCGGTTTCTTCACCTACGGCTACCATTTGTAGTACTAACTGAGAAAATAAAGTTGAGCTTTTTGATGCCCTAAGCAAACTATCGCCTTTTTCTATATCTTGGCGCATTGTTATAATTGCTTTTTCCATATAGCTGTTATCTACCGCATGTGCAGTGAGTGATAAGCCGGTTGTCATTGGAACCCCTGAGCGAAGTACCATAGCTAGGCTTTGGCTATAACGTGCAAGTAATGTTCGCTTTAAAATGTGTCCAATAAAAGGAATTTTTAACTTGTGCTGATCCCACTTAAAACGACCTGCGGTGGTATTTAAATAATGACGAGCAGCTAATACAGCGCCAATTCCAAGTATTAATAGCAACCACCAGTAATTAACAAAGAAATTGCTCGTGCCAATTAATATTTGTGTCATTAGAGGTAATTCAGCATCAAATTTTGCGAACATACTGGCAAAGGTAGGTATTACAAAAATATTTAAAATAACCATTGCGGCTACCAAGGCTAAAATAACAAACGTAGGGTATCGCATGGCGGCTTTTATTCGTTTGCGTGTTTCTTGCTCTTTTTCAAAATAAATAGCTAGCTGATAAAAAGCATCTTCTAATCTTCCTGAGCCTTCCCCTACCATTACCATCGACACTGTTAAACGGCTAAATACTTCATTGTGAATAGCCATAGCACTTGATAAATCACGCCCTTGCTCTAGCTGTTTAGTCACTTCTATTAGTACATTTTTAAACTGCTTGTTTTGTGTGGTGTCTGCCAGGCCCATCATCGCGCGAATAATAGGTATTCCCGCTTTAAGCAAAGAATACATCTGCCTAGAGAACATGATCATGTCATCGAGTGTTATTTTTTCGATAAATAAATTATCGAACATTTTAATATTATTTTTGGTTTCAATTTGAGTGATTGAAATTGGAATAAACTGGCGCCTCATTAAGCTATCAGCAACGCCAGCTTGGTTGTTAGCCTCAACCTGCCCTTTAACTAACGCCCCTTTGCTGTCTTTTGCTTTATAGCTATATAGTTGCATCAGCATCCCCTACAATTTCGGGGATGTATTCCGCTACTTTAAATACCTCATCTAAGGAAGTAATGCCTTGTTTAGCGTAATTTAATGCCATAGTTGAAAGTGGTGAAAAGTTTGCACTATTTTTAGCGGCTTTTGAAAACTCTTGAGTGTCATTTGCACGCAGCGCATCCATCATCGCATCATCCATTTCTAGCAATTCAAAAATACCTACACGCCCTTTATAACCACTATGATTACAGGCGGTACACCCCTGCCCCTTAGAAAAATGTGCGTCAGCGATGTCTTCGCCTAGGTATTTTAGCCAGCTCAACTCTTGATGATCTGGTAGGTAAGGTACTTTGCAATCGTTACATACGCGTCTAACTAAGCGCTGAGCAATAATAGCCCGCAGTGAGCTTGCGACTAAATAAGCGGGGGCTCCCATATCAATCAAGCGCATTGCACTGGTTATCGCATCGTTTGTATGCAGTGTTGATAAAACTAAATGACCCGTAAGCGCGGCTCTTAAACCTATATCAACAGTTTCTTGATCTCGCATTTCGCCGACCATTATTATGTCGGGATCTTGCCTTAACGCCGTTCGTAAAATGCTCGCAAAGCTCAAACCAATTTTATTGTTAATTTGCACCTGGTTTATGCGGCCAATACGATATTCAACGGGATCTTCAACAGTAATAATTTTACTTTCTTGCTGATTTAGCTCGCTCAAGGCCCCATAAAGTGTGGTTGTTTTACCTGAGCCTGTTGGCCCAGTAACAAGTACCATCCCATGGGGGCGCTTAATAATACTGCGCACTCGCTTTAGTATATGTACAGGCATGCCTGTTTCATCTAACGATAGCAATCCAGCCGATTGGTCAAGCAATCGCATTACAACTGATTCGCCATGCTGCACAGGCATTGTTGATAAACGAACATCAACACTATGGCTACGTACTTTAATATTAAAACGTCCGTCTTGCGGTAAGCGTTTCTCAGAAATATCCAAACCCGACATTAACTTTAAACGTAGCACTAATGCAGAGGCTATTTTTACTTGATTAAGGGTATGCTCTTGCAAAACGCCATCTACACGTTGACGTATTCTAAGTAAGCCTTCATCGGGTTCTATGTGTATATCTGAGGCGCGAACTTGAACAGCATCTTCAAAAATAGATTGCAGTAACTTAACAACTGTTGCGTCAGATGTTTCATCACCTAAAGAATTTAAATCAAACTCTTCTACATCTTCATATTCTTCATGGAGCTGCTCTGCAAAGTTAGTTATTTCGTCGGTACGGCGATATACGTTATCAAAGGCTACTAATATTTGGCTTTCTTGCACTACCGCTAAATCAATTCGTTTAGGGGCAAGCATAGGCGCAAGTTGGTCAAGTCCTCTTAAATCAGCAGGGTCACTCATCCCCATTAAAACTGAGTCACCATTATCTTCAATAACTAAAGCCCGGCAACGACGCGCGTACACTTCAGATAAAAGCTTTGATACATCGGGTGAAAGTTTACGCTGAGAGATATCTAAAAACGGGACTTGTAATTGCTGAGCTAAAAATCTAAGTAGTTGCGGCTCACGGATAAACCCCAGAGAAATAAGAGTTGCACCCAATTTACGACCCGATGACGCTTGCACATTAAGTGCTTGGCTTAGTTGTGCCTCGGTAATCATTTGTTCGTGAACAAGTAAATCCCCTAAACGCATTTTTAAACTCGGTCTCATACTGCCTCCTTGAGCGCAACTAAACGC
Source organism: Pseudoalteromonas carrageenovora IAM 12662 (assembly GCF_900239935.1). NCBI lineage: Bacteria > Pseudomonadati > Pseudomonadota > Gammaproteobacteria > Alteromonadales > Pseudoalteromonadaceae > Pseudoalteromonas > Pseudoalteromonas carrageenovora. Next base: position 412,874 of record NZ_LT965928.1, on the reverse strand, counting down.
TGTAATGCATGCTGGGTCATGGCTGTATTTAATCCGCCTAAGTCTAATGCCACTTTATAAAGTTGCTTTGCATCTAGGTACTCTCCTAATGCATCTTTAGAGGTAGCAAGTGCAAGCCACCATTTAGCTTGGCTTGGTTGCAACTGTGTAAGGTGCTTAAAGCTATTTAATGCTTGTTTATGTTGGCTAGCACTTTGTGCTGCAGTGCCTTGGAGCACCCAAAAATCAAGGTTCGCTTGGCTTTCAAATTCAGCACTTAACAATTGCAATACAACATCGTACTCGCCTTGCATAATTAATATTTTGCTTAGCATTATGCGCCACTCAAGTACATTCGCATTTAAGGCAATACCTTCTTGTAATACGAGTTGAGCCGAATTTATATCTTGTTGCTTAAAGTAAGTACCTGCTAATAAGTTTCTTGCTTCTATATGCAAAGGAGACTGAATTAAAATTAAATTTAAATCACTTATTGCTTCATCATACAAACCAAACTGTATTGCCTGCTTAGCCCCTGTTAATAGCTCAGCCCGTTTAACTTGATCTGATTTAACTACCGCTTCGCTCTTCACCATTACATTTTTTTGCTGAGCTTTTTTAGTCGGCTTTATAATATCGTTACTAACGTTTTGTGTGTCTTTAACATTAGGGGCTTTAACTAAAACGTCATTCTCAGCTTTTTTAGCAAGGCCTTTAGCAATTACAGGTTGAGCTTTAACCTCGCTTTCTACAGTTAATTGCTCAACAGGTACTTGCTTAGTTTTAACCTTGCCCTGATTTTCAGTAGGGATACTGCTTAACTGCTCATCATTAATTGCTGGATACGCTATTGGTTTTTCTAAGGACTGCTTCTCAACTAACGCATCTGGTTTTGTACTAATATTTTTTGTTTGTTTAACAACTGGTGAGTGTGTTTCAGTGCTAGCGGGCAAAAATACATATGCGGCATAGATAACTAACAACATAATCACAACAACAATAACTTTAAAAGCAATGTTACGAATGTCATAAACGGGCTTAACTGTAATACCGTTTTCAATATTTAACTGCTTTGTTTCTCGTTGCTCAATGTTTTTGAGCATATTATTAATCACGCTCATAACCATTGCCTCCATATCCAAATGGCGGCAATAGCAAATACACTAATCGCTACAGCGCTGTAGCTCCAGTATTGACCGGTGCGGTATTTAGCACAGTCTTCAGTATCTTTTATAGCAAGCTGAATATGTCGAGTAGTAATTTGATTTAACCCCTCTCCATACGCCTGCAATAATACTTTATGGCATAAAATATTTACCAAACGGGGTATACCACGGCTGGCTCGCGCTATCTTTAATGCCATATTATTACTAAACAATGGAGGCTGATTAAACCCAGCCACTTGCAGGCGATGGTTAATATAGTAAATAACTTCAGCAGCTGTCATTGATCTTAATTTATAAGAAAAACTAATACGCTGGCGCAGCTGCCTTACTTTATTATTTGCGAGTTTTTCATCAAGCTCTGGTTGTCCAAATAGTACAACTTGAATTAGTTTTTCACTTTCAGTTTCTAAGTTTGTAAATAAACGCAGTGCTTCTAGTGTTTCCCAGCTTAAGCACTGCGCTTCATCAATTAATAACACTACTCGTTCGTTATCCTCTTGCAGGTCTAGCAAGTAGTGATTAATAAGTTGAGTTAACGCCTGCTGATCAAGCGCTTTATCTACATCCATACCAAGCTCAACGGCAATAGCCCAACGTAACTCTTCTGGGCTTAAATAAGAATTAGGTAAATAAGCCACTATGTAATCGGGCTCTAGTTGGTTTAATAATTTTCTACAAAGTAATGTTTTACCGGTTCCTACTTCTCCGGTTACTTTTATAAACCCCTCTCCCATATCAATGGCCGTTGTTAACACTTGCATGGCTTCATGATGCGGTTCTAACGCACAAAAAAACTCGGTGTTAGGGGTCAACGTGAAAGGCATTTCACTTAAATTAAAAAAGTTTAAATACATGATTAGTTTTCATACCATGTTTTTAAAAGCTGACGGCTTTCGCCTTGTTGTTTTTTCCAGGTGTCTGGCATAACAACTGTCGGCTTTATTAAAATAATAAGTTCTTTTTTCTCTTGGCGTTTACGAATACTTTTAAACAAATTGCCAAACATAGGGATATCACCAAGTACTGGTGTTTTTGATTCCTCGTCTTCTGTTGAGGTTTGCATTAACCCACCAATAACAACTATTTCTCCGCTTTGTGCGCGGATCACCGTATCTGACTCTCTTATGTTACTTTGCGCTAGCGGCAACTCGAAGCGCTGATCGTCTAAGGTTATTACTTTTAGTTGCTCCTCGGTCTCTGTAACCGAAGGATGAACATGTAAAATAACCGACCCATATTTATCAATTTGCGGAGTTACATCTAATGCAATCCCTGAAAAAAACGGTGTTAAGTCAATTTCTGGAGACGTTGTAGTCGATGTGCCGGTAACGGTAGTACTCGATACATTGGTAACAAAGTACTCGTCTTGGCCAACCTTAATGACGGCTTTTTGATTATTTGTGGCGGTCACCCGCGGGTTAGAAAGCATTTGCACATCACCTTGCGTTTCAAGCAAGTTAATTACCCCGTTAAAATCACCTTTTTGAATCGTTAATGATGATGCCCCGCCAATTGCAGCAGAAATACTATTACTTATTGTTGAGCCAGCAGTTGTAGCAAACGAAATACCGCCTTCTAAACCACTAGATATACGCTCCCAATTAACACCTTGCTGGTATTCATCTTTTAGCGTTACTTCAATAATTTTTGCCTCTAAAATAACTTGTCGCTGGAGGTTTTCTTGGCTTTGATTCAAAAATTCTTTTAACTGGCTTATTTCACTCGGTAATGCATTAACCGTAACCAAGCTTGCTTGTGGGCTTGCAATAACATAACGCCCATCGCTTGCACCAATTAATGATTTAAGGGCAACTTCAAGCTCTTTCCAAAAGTCGTTTTGGTTAATAGTTTGAATACGCGAGCCATTTAACTCTAAATTTTGATTACTGCTGCCAAATTCACTATTTTGCTGATTACTACTATTAGAATTTGAACTCCCCGAATTATTACCATCTTGCCCAAACTGGCTCACTCCACCGGCAACAACACTCACGGTAGATTGACCATGGCGCTGCATCATTAAATAATTGACGGGTATAGTTTCTGTACGCATTTCAGCTGGAAGTACTTGAACAATTCGTCCTTCATTAACAATATCAAGCGGGTACATACGCTTAATGACAGCAATAACTTCGTTAAAGGTCACACTTTTTAAGTTTAAGCTAATAGTGCCACTGACCTTAGGATGCACAGCAACACTAAAAGGAGTTCCATCCGTTAACCCTGCAAAAAAAGCACCTACCTCTACATCATTTGCAGCAACATCAAAACGTTTAATAGCGAGTTCATCACTTATGGTTTGCTCATTATTAATTGAAGAGAGCAAACTTTGAGTAAGCTCACTGGGCATTTGTAACGGTGCAATCTCTTTTGTTTTAGCTGGAGCTTGCGCTAGTTCTTGCTCTATATGAGGTTTAATTTCTTTACCTGGTTTAAAGCTATGGCACGCTGTTAAAAGCGTAGGAATTAATAAAAGAGCAAGCCACGGGCCAGATAAGTTATTTTTTAATTTCATAATCATATAATTCTAATTTTATTTGCTTATCGTTATTTGCTAACACAACTTGCTTTGAGCTAATGCTTAGCACCCGAAAATCATCAACAACATCATTAACTTGGTAAATTCGGCCAGAAATAATAGCCTTAAATGTAGCGCTACTTTTAATAATAGTTTGTAATTTAAGCTCACTACTTTGAGTATTGCTATTGAGGCTAGTTAGAAATTTAGTAGGTTGAGTAGGATCGCGTAATTGCGCAAATGCATTGGGTGTAATTGCACAAATAATCACTAAACTACAAAAATTATAACGCAATAAATTTTTCATTCGCGCTCACCGTAGCTATTTGTAAAGTAAGTTCAGCTTGTGGGTACGTTTGCACCTGATAACTAAACTCTTGAATTAGTAATTTATCTTGGCTACTTTTCAGCGCTGATAGGTATTTTTGCAAATTAAAGTAACTCCCCTTTAGAGTCACTACCATTTGATGTTCAAAAAACAATGTTTGAGTATCATGCTCCCCTAACTTTTCTACATCAATTGCTCGTGCTGGCTTTACATTAAAACTACTCACACTCACATCGCTACTATCAATTAGTAAATCTTTTAAAACAGCAGGTACATTTTTAGCGGCAACAAATCCCTGACTAAAGCTATTAAGTTGATTATTTATTTCATCTATTTCATTTCTAGTTTTCGCTATTTGTTCTCTTAAAACCTTAGTGTAGTCGTGATTAAGAGCTTGGTTTAGCATCGAAAGCTGCGCATTAATTTGCTGCCACTCTTGTAACACTGCGTTTTGCTCACTACGGATATTGGCAACTTCGTCTTGCTTAGGAAAAACAACAAACCAAAGTCCCAAATAAATCACTACAAATAAACCTACAAATAATGTGGAGTATTTTTCGCGTTTTTGAAGCGATGCAAACTGCGCTTGATACTTAACCCACATTGGCCAGCCCTTTTTGTCTTGGCTGTTTAATTCTTGGTTCATGGATTTACGCCCTCATCTGCAAGGTCGCTTGCTACACTAAAAACACTCACTCCATCTTGTGTTGACAACTCTAGTACAGAAAATTCTTTACCTATAAAAAAAGGAGACTGCTTTAAATTATTAAACCAAATAGGTAAAAACTTTGACTGTGTTGCTTGACCTTCAAAGGTCACTTTTTGTCCTGCAAACTTAATATGTGTAAGCCAAATATTAGGTTCATGATACTTCGCTAAATCTTCCATTACTTGTGCGTAGTCGGCTGTTGATTGATCTGAACTTTGCTCTAAATAACTAAAAATTTGCTTCTTGTGTAGAATTTCTTGTTGAAGAGTTTTTAGCTCATTTATAAACACTGTTTTATTTTGTTTATTTGCAAGCTGCTGCTTTATAAGCTCTAGCTGCGCTTTGCCTTGTTTAATGTATTGCCTATTTTGTTGTAAATCGAGCTGACTGTTGTGGGCTTTATAGCTATAAAAAGCCCATGTGATTACAACAATTAATAAAGCCCCAAACCAAAGCGTAAGCAAGCCAGATAAAGGAACAGGATCTCGCCTTACTCTTAGTGATTTTTGATAAAAATTAATCCGAATTTTCATAATACTGACTCAGGGTCGGTCAACTGATAAGCCGCGCCTAAAGCATAGTAAAAATTAGGCTCTAAATGCTTCGAAAGCTCAATAGTAGGCACAAAATCAACCACTTTAACTTGTAAAAATTCAGCAAGCCCCGCTCTGAGCGCTAATGACGATAAATCGTCACATTGCAGCTGAATACTACGTATAGGAGGTTGCTTTAACTGGCTTTCAAAAAAGTCCATAGAGCGTTGTATCTCAAGCCCTAATGCTTCTACTAGTACTTGATTTTGATCTTTATCTGAAATACCTAAAAAACCATTAAGTCGCCTAGCAAGTAATAATTGCCCATCGCGGATGATCAAAATTCGTGGTTCATGCCCTAAATGCTGCACAATAAGCATATGAGCTTCTTTATGGGATCCAAATAAAGTAACTAAAATCATTTCTTCAGAAGTCATTGCGCGTAACACGGACTTGGTATGTTCAAAACTATCTATAAAAGGGAGTAGCTGAAGTTTATTAGTAATAAACACATTCATTTTGCTACTTTGCATAGGTAATGTAATCGGGTAATCGATAAAATCAGCAACGATATTTTCAGGGGCTATATCAACAAGGTCTTTAGTCGTCCACGGTAATGATTGAATAATTTCCTCATCACTTAGGTTTGGCTTATCCATTTGCACTATTTGGTAAAAATAATGGGGTATAACCAAATTTACGCCACATACATCTGTAGATACTTCATTTATACAAGCCACCATTGCAGTGGTATAATCTGTTTGCTCAGATACATTTACGCTATGTGAGCTGTGAACAACCCATTCGCTGTGATTTTTTTTCAGGCAGACTGCATTTACAGTATCTGCATAAGCTGCAACACCAATAGCTGTATTACGATCTAAACTACGATTTAACCATGAAAACAGCTTTTCTTTCATATAGCTACTATTGTTAATTAGATATAAAATAAGTGTCGTACACATATTTTATTTTGCAAATTGAAAACAAATAAAAATGCCTAAACCATTCGAAATAAATGAAAATAACTATATTCAACAGATAAACAGTCCGTTTCTAAAAAAGAGAAACATTTATTTAGGTGTTAAACGCGATGATTTGCTGCACCCGCTAATAAGTGGCAATAAATGGCGAAAATTAAAATATAATTTAGCCCATATGCGTAAACTCAATAAAACAGAATTACTTACTTTTGGCGGTGCTTTTTCAAATCATATTCATGCCTGTGCTGCTGCCACAAAAGAATTTAATATTAAAACCCACGCAATTATTCGCGGCCCAGAACTTGACGATAATAACCCAACAATTCAATTTGCTAAGCAATGCGGTATGCAGCTTCATGTTGTTAACCGGATGGAGTATAGGCTGCGCCAAGATGAGCAATACATAGCAAAGCTACAAGCTCGATTTCCTAATGCTTTTATACTTCCCGAAGGGGGTACTAACGAACACGCATTATTAGGGTGTAAAGAATTAGTAGACAGCTTACCTGCACATGATTACTTAATTTGCCCCACAGGGAGTGGTGGCACACTTGCGGGGTTAATTGAAGGGAGCAAGCTAAGCACACAAGTCATTGGTATAGCTGTATTAAAACAAGCCGAATACTTAGTTAATGATATAAAAAAACTTAGTAATAAGGCCAAAAATCAAAATAATTGGCAGTTGCTAACAGACCATCATGATGGTGGATATGGTAAGTTTTCATCAGAGCTTTGGGCATTTTGTCAAAATATGGAACATACCTACAACCTCCCGCTAGAACCAATTTACAGCGGAAAGATGATGTATGCGCTGTGGCAACTTATTGAGCAAGATTACTTTGCTCCAGGAAGTAAAATAATTGCTGTGCATACAGGCGGGTTACAAGGATTAAATGGCCTAAAATACAGAGGGTTAATTTAACCTCATAATATAAACACGTCTTAGTGAAATACTGCTTGCGTAAACTCTTGCAGGGGCTCTGAAAAATAAAACCCTTGGGCTCCCACAACGCCTAGCTTTGCGAGCATAAATAACTCTTTTTGAGTTTCTACACCCACTGCAAATACGGGTAAATTTAAATAGCGAGCAGACTCTACTATTTTTGTTATTTGTTTTTGGTTATGCGTTTTTTCATTTAATAAATGCACCAACTCATACGACAATTTAATTGCACAAACTTCGCTATGCTCCACTAATGCAGCTATTTTTTCGCTACTTTGCACATTATCAATCACAAGCTGTGAGTTGCTTTGTCTAATTATATTTAATGGCTTTGCCATCGAATCTCTATGGGCAAAAAAATCAGCTTCACTTATCTCAAATTGTAATTTTGCGTTTAACTTTAACTCAGCAAGCTGACTGGGTAACCACTCCCAAAATTCATTATTAAACCAATTATTAGGATGCAAATTAATACTCACGGTTAACGCCGATGCCTCACTTAAAATTAGTTTTTTAACTTGGCCTATTACCGCTTTATCTAATATTAAAGCGTCCTGATTACTATAAACCTGATTAATAAAATAACGTGCAGCTAACAGGCCATGTTGGCTATGGCGAACTCTCATAAGCGCTTCATGCTGTAATATATCGCCAGTGGAGAGCTCAAAAAGAGGTTGAAAAAATAATATAAATTTATTCTTTTTCACATTTTCAATAACTTGCTCACTAGAGAGTAGTTTTTCTTGGCTGTGATTTAAAGGAAAGCGATGGCAATGCTGCAACAAACTACTTTGAGATAATGTGAGTGCCGATTTTGCCAACTGATAAACTGTAATTTGGTCTGCACCTATACGGTAATTACACGATCCTACTTTAATATTTTTACGGGTAATTGTATTTTGATGATTACGACAAAGCAAAAATACAGTTTTATGAAGTTTTTGAACGTAGCGATCTAACTGCGTAACAGGTACATTTTGTAATGTAACAGCTAAATAATGAGAGTTTAGTAATTCAACCGATACACTTTTAAGCTCGGTAAAGTTTTTAATAATGGCAACTTTGAAGCTGGCTTCTTTATCTGTATTTTTGTCAAAGTTACAGGTGCATTCAATGAGTATAAATAAACTGTGAGACGCTAAGCTCACCCCATATAAAGAACTTAATTCACAGCTTTTTACTTGCTTGGTTACCCCTACTTCTTTGTGTTTTGGTTTAATAAGTTTAGGTGATTTTATTAAAGCCTTTTGCACGGCCTGTTTCGGTGCCTCTTTTAATAAGCTCCACCAACAATAAAACCAACAAGCAGCGCCTATAATAACTAAGTTTAATAAAACAAATAAGTAGCCTTGCTTTACCCAAGTTGAGTAATGATAAAAGCTTAAACTTAATGTTTTATAAGTAAATACGTCATGCTCAACGCTTACCAAATGCTTAAAATGCTCTGCTGGCACTTGAGGCTTAAGCATAAACCCTTCACTTTTTACCAGTGCTGCTAGCACTTCATTATTTATAGAGGGTGCTAAATTTAAATCATATATTTGTTTAACTAATTGCTGTCCAGATGTATGAATTTTTTTATGCAAAGCGTCATTTAATACAAAATTAAAACTAACAAGCACAAGCCCTATAAAAGCAAAATAAATTACTTTGAACTGTTTTAAATGCCAAATATTGCTGTGTTGCATGGCGTACTCACTCGTTAAATTATTAACTAAAGTGTTGTTCAAGATCCGCATAAGCACAAGGCTCTAAACCAAGTTTAAACGTTTATCACAGGCGCTAAACAAAAAGCCCCGTATAAACGAGGCCTTATAAAATTTGTAGATTTCTCTGTATATTCTTTTGTGCTTAATAGCTCTGGTGCCTACTGCAGATAAATTAAATCTCTTACACAGAGTTTAAGTTAGGGCCTGTTGATCTTTTGAGATTAAATTTTCAGCAGTCTGTTTGGTATTTAGGCAAGGCAGAGCCTATGTAGTGTGGTTATTCCCCATAAGTGGGCGATAACGTAGCATTAATGCCAAACAGGCGCTGCCCAAAGGGTTCTTCCTAGGGGCTATTTACTCTTTGTTGCTCGGTTTTTACTTAGCCCACTAGGTTACAAACCTCGCGCCGCGATTAAATAGCCTTTAGTTTGAAAAAATTTTAATCCGCAAAGATCAACAGACCCTAGTTAGAAATATAATTAAGCGGTAGTTATTACCCTTTCCCCATCCTCTTTATAAAACTCATCCTCTGGCCATTTTTCAAGTAAATCTAAAACAGTTTCACTTGGCCTACATAATTTTACGCCTTTTTCACTACAAACAATCGGACGATTAACTAATATTGGATACTCAAGCATCGCTTCTAAAATAGTTTCTTCAGTCACATCTTCGCTTAATAAACCTAACTCTTGTGCTGGCGATTTGCTCACTCTAAGCGCCGTTTTAGGTGTTAAATTTGTAGCTGCAAATAAAGCCAGTAATTGCGCTTTAGTCCACCCCTCTTTTAGGTACTCAATAACCGTTGGGGTATAACCTGCAGCTTTAATAATATTCAGTACATTTCGAGAGGTACCACAATCAGGATTATGATGAATAACAACCATAGTGTTCTCCTAGTTAAACCAGTGACGCGTTTTATTAGCAAAGTACACTAAGCTAAGCATTACAGGCACTTCAACAAGCACTCCAACTACGGTTGCTAGAGCAGCGCCTGAGTGCAAACCAAATAACGAGATAGCAACCGCAACAGCTAGCTCAAAAAAGTTAGAGGTGGCAATCATGCATGCCGGCGCCGCAACGTTATGAGCTAGCCCCATTTTTTTAGCTGCAATATAAGCTATAGCAAAAATACCGTAAGTCTGAATTAACAGCGGAATTGCAATAAGGACAATTGCTTCTGGGTTATCTATTAATGTTTGTGATTGAAAACCAAACAACAGCGCTACCGTTGCGAGCAAACCAATAATAGAATAAGGTTTCATTACCTTTAAAAAGTGATTTAAACGCGTATGGTCATCTTCTTTATCAAGCTTTTTACGAGTAATAGCACCTGCTACCAGGGGAATAAGTACATACAACACCACCGATAATAACAACGTGTCCCACGGTACAGTAATATCGGTTACACCAAGTAATAGCCCTGCAATTGGTGCAAAGGCAAAGATCATAATGATATCGTTGATTGATACCTGTACTAAGGTGTAATTAGCATCGCCTTTTGTTAGTTGGCTCCACACAAAAACCATCGCGGTACACGGTGCTACACCTAGTAAGATCATGCCAGCTATATATTCGGTGGCCGTTTGTGGGTCAACAAAATCGGCAAAAATACCTTTAAAAAATAACCAACCTAATAGCGCCATAGTAAATGGCTTTATAAGCCAATTAATAACAATAGTGAGCACTAACCCTTTTGGCTTTTTACCTACATCTTTAATTGATGAAAAATCAATTTGCACCATCATTGGGTAAATCATCAACCAAATAAGTACTGCTATAACAATATTTACATGTGCATATTCAAAACCAGCAATTAAGCTAAATGCATCTGGCATGATAGAGCCAGCTACAATCCCAACAGCAATAGCTAAGGCCACCCACACTGAAAGATAACGTTCAAATAATCCCATTTTATACTCCTAAATAGAACGCTGGTTAACGCGCTCACTAAGTTTTTCTGCAGATTCAACACGTTCAGAATAACGATCAACAAAGTAATCTTTTTGATCTCGTAGTATTAAAGTAAACTTCATCAACTCTTCCATCACATCAACAATGCGATTGTAATAAGCAGACGGTTTCATTCGCCCACTCTCTTCAAATTCTAAAAATGCTTTTGGTACAGATGACTGATTAGGTATGGTAATCATACGCATCCAACGCCCTAAAATACGTAACTGATTAACCACATTAAACGATTGTGACCCACCACATACCTGTAATACGGCGAGTGTTTTACCTTGCGTTGGTCTTACGCCACCAAGACTTAAAGGCACCCAATCTATTTGATTTTTAAATATGCTCGTCATTGAGCCATGGCGCTCAGGCGAGCACCACACTTGCCCCTCAGACCACAACATTAAATCTCGCAGCTCTTGCACTTTAGGGTTAGATTCATCTTCACTATCAGTAGGTGGAAGACCCTCAGGATTAAAAATTTTAACCTCAGCACCAAAATGCGTTAGCAAACACGCACATTCTTCTATTACTAACTTGCTATAAGAGCACGCTCTTAACGATCCATACAGCAGTAATATTTTTGGTTTATGGACAGAGAAGTTCTGCGCAAAGTGCTCACTAGCTGGGATATGACTTTGTGTTAAGTCTAAATTCGGTAACTTATTTTCTGATGACATGACACACTTCTTAAATTTAATAGCTGCCTAGTAGCAACACTTAAACATATGGAAAAACGAATATATGAAATTTCACATGTAAAAACTTGTGAGTCAAACACTATTTTTATAAATTTTGATTTAGGTTTTTCAGATAGATTTAAGTAGAGGAGTTTTATGAGGTAAATAAACGAATTACTGCTTTAAGCAACGGATTATAGTTTCTCGTAATTGCTGCGCTTTTATAGGTTTAGCAACATGTGCGTTCATGCCAATAGATAAATAGCGGGTAATATCCTCTTTCATAACGTTAGCCGTTAAAGCAATTATTGGCATATTAGCAACCGCTTTATTATTATCACTACGAATTATTTTACTCGCTTCAACGCCATCCATTATAGGCATATGAATATCCATTAAAATAATATCAAACGACTCTAAATCCTCAGTTTCAATACACTCTAAGCCATTACTAACTAAACTAACCTGCGAACCACTTGCTTGTAGTATCTCTGTTACTATTAGCTTGTTTATAGAGTTATCTTCCACAACTAATATTTTTATACCTGCTAACGATTTTTCACTTGATGGACTTATTAACTTAGCTGAGCCTACAACCTTACTTTGTATTGCCTCGAATAGAATGCTCGTCAGTACCGGTTTATGCAAAATAGTATTAATGTCTATTTTTGCCGCTATTTCATTAATTGAATTTTCCTGACTAGCAGTAAGTACAATAATATTGTTACAAAGTAGAGGGTTAATATTATAAATTCGCGTTAAAAAGGTTTCGCTACTCATTGTAGGCATTTCCCAATCTACAATAATTGCCTTAAATTTATCTTTATTATCTTTAATTTTATTAATTGCATCGCTCGCATCAGAACACAGTGTACATCCTAGCCCCATAGCAATGAGCTCGTTGCTTATTAGCTTAAGATCGCCTTCATTATCATCAATAAGTAATATATCAAATGTATCAATAAAGGCGAGTTGTGGGCTATCTTCAATTAGTGCCCGCTCGTTCAGTTTAACTTTAATAACAGCGGTAAATTCGCTACCTACATTTTCTGTGCTTTTTACAGAAATACTTCCGCCCATTGACTGGCATAACCGTTTGCTAATAGCTAAACCTAAACCTGTGCCGCCAAATTTTCGTGTGGTCGAGCTGTCAGCCTGGGTGAAAGATTTAAATAAATTAGGAAGATTATTCTCATTTATACCAATACCGGAGTCCTTAACAGTAAAGCGCAGGTAAATACCTTTCGGATCGTATGAGTCAGCCTCAGACTCTATTAAAACCGAAACACCGCCTTTAGCTGTAAATTTAATCGCGTTAGAGCACAAATTTATCAGCACTTGGTTTATTCTTACCACATCACCGATTAAATCAAAGCTAACACTTTCAGCAAGAACAACATCAAATGATATGCCCTTACTGTGAGCCTTAGTTTCAAACGTTGTATTGATATAATCTACTATGGCGTTAACTGAAAATGGAAATTCTTCGAGGTTAATATTGCCCGACTCAATTTTAGAAAAATCTAAAATATCGTTTATCACCACAAGAAGCTGATCTGAAGAATATTTAATTTTATCCAAATAATGCTGATATTTTGCGGGTAAGTCTTTATTTAATAGAATATTAGTTAACCCTATAATGCCACTCATTGGTGTTCTGATCTCATGGCTCATATTGGCTAAAAACTCAGACTTAGCGTATGTAAGCTGCTCAGCATCTTCTTTAGCCTGTAATAACTCTTCAGTGCGCTGCATAACGCGAGATTCTAGTTTTTGCTTCTCTGCATCAAGCGCCTTTAAAAGTTGTATACGACGCTGATTTAAAAACAATACAAAAGCTAAAAATGCGCTAAGCATAAAAATGATAAAAGCAGCAGTGTAAATCAGGGTTTTATTTTGCTCAAAATAGGTAGGCTTATAATAAGAAATTACAGACTTTTCAGGCAAACTTTGTGTCGCAATATTATATTTTTTTAATTGGCGCCAATCATATCCATATACGCTTAGCCCCTCACCATTAATACTCGGTAATACTTTATTTTTACTGTAAAAAATTATTGATTCGGCAATACGCCTACCTATTTTATCTCCCGATAAAACATATCCACCAACAACACCTGAGCCTAAAAGTACTTCCCAATAGCTAAAAACAGGTGCTGTGCTTTTTTGCGTTAATAGCTCAACAAGTTGATATGGACTAAGCGATTTATTTTTATAACGTCTAAAAATGGGCGTAAACAAAATAATAGAGTCTGAAGGTGCATTTTGTACTTTTAATAGTAATTTATCGAGCGGTAGATCGAACCACTGCTCAACATTTAAATAAGAAAAATCACGATTAATAACCGGGAATAATCCACGATAAAAACTCATACCAATTGCATTTTTTGTATCTAAAACAACAATCAGCTTTTTAGGCTTCATTAAATTTACAGCATTTGCGGTTGCTTGCTTATAATCTAATTTTGCCTGTATTACAGCACCGTTAGTGGTTAGAGGAAGAGAAAACTGAGCGCCCGGCTCTAAATATATTCTAGGAACATTGGTAAAAAAATCATTTAGTTGCAATACCAATTCAGCAGCAGAGGGTGATTGAGTAACAATAATATCTATATGTTTATTTTTATATTTTTGTTTAAGATATTCCGCCATTAACTGTTTTTGGTTCATTTCATCAAAGCGTCCTATATCCATACTTTCTACAAAAAGCTCATAGTCTACAATACGTTGTGATAACTCAGCTCTCAGTCCAGACTCAACACTTTTGTGCCATGGCATTGTTTGATTTGTTGAATTTATAAATAAAATATTCGTCGTTTTAGGGAGAGGCTGCGCACTTAGTGCTGTGCTAACAAATTGAAAAACAAGAAATAAAAATAGAATATTAGTTTTCATGTTTCTCGTAGAGTAATAGATACAAAGTCTTACAAGAGTATGTGTTAAGTATTTAGAAATCAATTAAATTAGATGTAAATAAAAACCTTTAATTAACATTAAAGTTAAGTTATACAGTTTTACTGCTCAAAAGGATAATTAGACGCAACAATTGGATAATTCAACATATAAAAAACCCAGCACAGATGCTGGGTTTTATTTAAATCAACTGAAATGATTTTCGATCTAGTTTTCAAGTGTATTTTTACACTTCTTCCACTCACGAAAACTAAAATGGAATATCGTCATCAAAATCTATAGTTGGTTCCATTGGGTTTGATGCGCCGCCTTGTGGGGCATTTTGCGGCTTAGGTGCAAAACCACCTTGCTGCTGTGGTGCGCTATTTTGCCCAGGAGCAAAACCGCTATTTGGCTGCTGATATTGGTTATTTTGCTGTGGTGCAGGCGCTGCTGCAGCTGGACGCTGTGCTGGCGCAGCTTGTTGCTGTGGTGCGTATCCACCTTGCTGGCTGTTTTGACCTTGGTTGTTTTGACCATAGCCACCGCCTTGCTGATTATTTTGGTAACCGCCACCTTGTTGGCCGCCTTGATTACCTTGATAGCCACCACCTTGCTGATCGCCACCGCGAGCGCCTAGCATTTGCATTTGACCTGTAAAGCCATCAACAACAATTTCAGTTGTGTATTTTTCTTGGCCTTGCTGATCAGTCCATTTACGTGTTTGAAGTTTACCTTCTACGTAAATTTGTGAACCTTTACGGCAGTATTCACCAACAATTTCAGCTAGTTTGCCAAAAAATACTACACGGTGCCATTCAGTTTTATCAACCATTTGGCCAGTGTTTTTATCTTTATAGCTGTCTGACGTTGCTAAGGTAATATTTGCTACACCATTGCCATTAGGCATGTAACGAACTTCAGGATCTTGTCCTAAATTACCAACCAAAATTACTTTGTTCACACCGCGTGCCATGGAACCATCTCCTATAAACGTTAGATTAAACCAGCTACTTTACGTGCTTGGTCTAGGTCAAATTCTTTATCATTAATCTTTAAATAGCTGCGGCTTTCGTCGCGTACTACTGTTGCTTCTATTACGCCAGGTAAAGCAACTAGCTGAGAAGCAAGTGCTTGGGCTTGCTCTTCAGAACTTAAATTGGTCATTAAACTAATAACTTTACTTTTCGGTGGGACTTGCATTTTCCACGCAATAATAAGCCATATTAACCCAACAAGTGCCGCTGCCGCAAACACAGCTTGCGTACTTGTTGTTTGTGCTACGTAGCCACCTAAAATACCACCTAAAAAAGCCCCTAAAAACTGGCTAGACGAATACCCGCCCATCGCCGAACCTTTTTGGCTAGCTGGGGCAATTCGCGATACAAGCGCAGGCATAGTGGCTTCTAAAAAATTAAAAGCTACAAAATAAAGCAACATACAAATGGCAATACCGACCACACTATTTACCCAAATAGACATAGCAAGCATACTAATAGAAAGCAGGGCTACTGAGCCAATAAACGCTTGTTTTTCTTTTTCTTTTTTAATGGCAACAATCATAATTGGGACCATTAAAATAAACGCTAATAGCAGTACCGGAATATATAAATACCAGTGGTGATTTGCCACTAAGCCATCTTTTATTAGCTGACTCGGCAGTACCACAAAAATAGTAGTTAGCGTTAAATGTAGCAGCAACACACCTGCATTTAAACGCGATAACTGTGGATGCTTAATAAGTTTTTTAATGTCGCTAAAGCTTGCCAAAGTATCACCTTTGGGGGCTTTATTTACGGCATTGGGCACTAAAAATAAAATAATACCAATACCAAACACAGCGAGTATTGCTGTTAACCAGAATACGCCTGCCACACCCCACGACGCTGCAACAATTGGGCCTAATAACATCGCAAAGGCAAAGCTCATGCCTATGCTCATACCAATCACAGCCATTACTTTAGGGCGTTGTTCGTCGCGGCTTAAGTCGCTGGCAAAAGCAAGTAATGCACTGGCTATTGCTCCCATACCTTGCAGCGCTCGGCCAACAGTAACCATTTGAATAGATTCGGCAAGTGCAGCAATAACAGAACCCAGCGCAAACACAACTAAGCCACCAACAATTACTTTTTTACGGCCAATTTTATCAGACAAACGCCCCATAGGTATTTGCAGTACTGCTTGGGTTAAACCATAAGCGCCAATTGCAAAACCTATCCACATAGGCGAAAAACCATCAAGCGATTGGCCATAAATAGCCAATACAGGCATCAGCATAAACAAGCCGAGCATTCTAAATGCAAACACACTCGCCAGCGATACAGCGGCGCGTTTTTCTCGTGAATTAAGTGAAGATGCGGTCATTATCTGCGTAATCTTACGATATGAAAAATTTAGGGTGGGATTCTACCACAAGCTTAGCAATAATTAATCGCCTATAAGTAAGGATTTTTTCGTTGATCATTGATTAATAATGTTTCGTATTATGCGATACTGAGCAAATAATTTTGGTAATAAACGAGATAGCATGGAAAACATTGAAGTCCGAGGCGCCCGTACGCACAATTTAAAAGACATCAGCCTAACCATCCCACGTGATAAATTAATTGTTATCACTGGCCTATCTGGTTCGGGAAAGTCATCACTGGCATTTGATACTTTGTATGCAGAGGGACAGCGTCGTTATGTTGAGTCACTTTCTGCCTACGCAAGGCAATTTTTATCGTTAATGGAAAAGCCTGACGTTGATCATATTGAAGGCCTCTCTCCCGCCATTTCTATTGAGCAAAAATCAACATCGCACAATCCTCGCTCAACAGTAGGTACCATTACCGAAATATACGATTACTTGCGTTTAATGTTTGCCCGCGTGGGCGAGCCACGATGCCCAACCCACGACTTACCACTTGCAGCACAAACAATTAGCCAAATGGTAGATACCGTTTTGGCACTGCCAGAGGGCACTAAGCTGATGCTTTTAGCCCCTGTGGTTAAAGAGCGTAAAGGTGAGCACGTTAAACTGCTTGAGCAGCTTGCAAGCCAAGGCTATATTCGCGCCCGTATAGATGGTGAAGTATGCGACTTATCCGATCCGCCAACGCTTGAGCTTCACAAAAAGCATACTATTGAAGTGGTTGTTGACCGCTTTAAAGTAAAAGACGGCCAGCAGCAGCGTTTAGCAGAGTCATTTGAAACCGCACTTGAGATGTCTGGCGGTGTGGCAAATGTAGCCTACATGGACGACAGCAGCATTGAAGAAATGCTGTTTTCAGCCAACTTTGCCTGCCCTACCTGTGGCTATGCAATGACTGAATTAGAGCCGCGCTTATTTTCGTTTAATAACCCTGCCGGCGCGTGTCAAAGCTGTGACGGTTTAGGTGTTCGCCAATATTTTGATCCTAACCGCGTAGTACATAACCCTGAGCTAAGCTTGGCCGGTGGTGCAATAAAAGGGTGGGATAAACGCAGCTTTTATTACTTTCAAATGCTTCAAGCGGTAGCCGAGCATTATAAATTTGATTTAGATGTACCATTTGAAAAGCTGGCTAAAGAATCTCAAAAAATTATTTTAGAGGGCTCAGGGCAAACTAAAATTGCTTTTAATTACCGTAATGACAGAGGCGATTTAATAACACGCAACCACGAGTTTGAAGGCGTGTTAAACAACATGAACCGTCGCTATCGCGAAACTGAGTCGAATTCGGTGCGTGAAGAGCTCGCTAAATATCAAACTAGCCAAGCGTGCCCTAGTTGTCATGGCTCACGTTTACGCCAAGAAGCACGTCACGTATTTATAGGTCAAACAAACCTGCCTGCTATTACTACCATGAGCATTGGTGAAGCGATGGACTTTTTTGAAGGCTTATCACTTACGGGTCAAAAAGCCCAAATAGCTGAAAAAATCCTAAAAGAAATTCGCGACCGTTTATCGTTTTTAATTAATGTTGGCCTTAATTACTTATCACTTGAGCGCAGTGCCGATACCCTCTCTGGTGGTGAAGCACAGCGTATTCGTTTAGCCAGCCAGATTGGTGCGGGCCTTGTAGGTGTAATGTACGTATTGGATGAGCCATCAATTGGTTTACACCAGCGCGATAACGACCGTTTATTACAAACATTGGTGCATTTACGCGACTTAGGTAACACAGTTATTGTTGTTGAGCACGATGAAGACGCGATCCGCGCAGCCGATCATATTATTGATATTGGCCCAGGTGCGGGTGTGCACGGCGGCCATATTATTGCACAAGGTACACGTGACGATATTTTAGCCACTAAAGACTCTGTAACTGGCCAGTTTTTATCAGGCGTGCGCAAAATAGAAGTGCCAAAAGAGCGTAACCCAACCGGCGATAAATGGCTTGAGCTATTTGGCGCAACAGGGAACAACCTTAAAAATGTGGATTTAAAAATTCCGTTTGGTTTAATGACGTGTATTACCGGTGTATCTGGCTCTGGTAAATCAACACTCATTAACGATACATTATTTAAACTTGCGCATACTGAATTAAACGGCGCAACCACTGCAGAAGCTGCGCCGTATAAATCAATTAGTGGCCTTGATCATTTTGATAAAGTAATTGATATTGACCAAAGCCCAATTGGTCGCACACCGCGTTCAAACCCTGCGACGTATACCGGTATTTTTACGGGCATTCGTGAGTTATTTGCCGGAACACAAGAATCACGTTCTCGCGGGTACAAAGTAGGTCGCTTTAGCTTTAACGTTAAAGGTGGACGCTGTGAAGCCTGCCAAGGTGATGGCGTAATTAAGGTAGAAATGCACTTTTTACCTGATGTATATGTACCGTGTGATGTATGTAAAGGGCAGCGCTATAACCGTGAAACCCTAGAAGTACAATACAAAGGTAAAAATATTCATCAAGTACTCGAAATGACCGTTGAAGACGCGCACGACTACTTTGATAAAATACCTGCAATAGCGCGTAAACTTAAAACGCTCATGGACGTTGGTTTATCGTATGTGCGTTTAGGACAAGCCGCTACTACGCTCTCTGGTGGTGAAGCTCAGCGTGTAAAACTTGCCCGTGAGCTTTCTAAACGCGATACAGGTAAAACACTGTACATACTTGATGAGCCCACAACCGGCCTTCACTTTGCCGATATTGAACAGCTGCTTGTTGTATTACATCGCCTGCGCGATCATGGTAATACCATCGTAGTTATTGAGCATAACTTAGATGTGGTTAAAACCGCAGACTGGGTGGTTGATTTAGGCCCTGAAGGGGGCGCTGGAGGCGGTGAAATACTCATTGCAGGCACGCCTGAAGAAGTAGCCGAATGTGAGCGCTCGCACACTGGGCATTACCTAAAGCCATTGCTTTAATATAAATTATAAAAAGCACCAAGCAGTTTAACTGTTTGGTGCTTTTTTATGCATACTGCTTTGCCTTATTACCTCGCTATTCATCCCAACTCATTTGTACTATTTGCATGTCTTTATACTTAGACCCTGTAAACAATATTTCATTGTTTTCGCTCACCATAAAACCAATAGGTCGAAAGTCCACGTGTATATCTTGTATAGTTTGATCGTGTAAATTTAGTCTAGCGACTCTAGAAATAGAATCTGAATAATAGAAATAGTCTTTGCTAACTCCATACGCAACTGACTTTTTGGCGTTTTTAGGTAATTCCCAGCTTTGCCTATCTGAAAGGCGAATTAACTGATTATCATTGGTTACGTACCCGTTACCCTTACTATCTGAAATGAGTTTATTAGCTTTTATACCTTCTATCACACGTGTATCGCGCGTTACTAAATTAAATTCTGCCAATATATTTTTTGAACCAAGTCGCTTAACATAAATAATGCTGTCGTTATTTTTTGACCAAATATAGCTTACTATTTTATGCTTATTAAATTCTTCAAATGGATAAAATTTTTGAGCGTTTACGTCATAAAGTGAAAAACCTTTGTTTTTCATGAATATCATGCGTTGCTTATTAGGAGAAGCTCTTAGTCCTCCTAAAACAAAAGCAGATGAACCATCATCGTAATTAAAAAAGCTAAGCTGTTTTGTAAGACCATTTTGAGAGAGCCACAATTGACTGCTGCCAGAGCGCTCTGATACAAAAACATGGGCTGTCCCTTCCTTATTAATTATTTCAGCAATGTTGTATTCGTCTTTATCACTTTTATAGAGTGCTTCATACTCAGGGTTATCACCAAAAGGGTCTGTAGCTTTAATAAGCGAGTATGCTTGTGTCATTTTTTCCGAGTAAAATAGGCTGTTATCAGAGTGAACCGTTATATAATAAGGGGTTATTTTTGGGGTTACTGTTAGCGTGTGTTTAACAATGTTTTTTTCATCAAACATAATGGTAGAAAGCTCAGAGCCTTCAAATACTATTATGCCTTTACCGTTAGGAAGCCAGTCAAACGCAAAGCTAATTACGCTTTTCTTTGCTTTAAATAATCGCTTAGTTTCATGGGTCTCAAAGTTGTAGCTAAATACAGAAAAAGGCTTACCTTTTTGACTAAGTATATACGCTATTTTATCACCAGATTGGGATAAACGCGGCATGATTACGCCATACATTACCCCTGGTGGTGGGATCACTATGAATTCTTTTTTAAGTTCTAAATCGAATTTATATAAACCTGAACCCTCATGCTCATTTTTATACTCGGTGTAATAAATATGCTCACCACTTTCGTCTACTTGCGCATAACCTGTGTATCTAAGGTCACACTCTTTAATTGAGGTGGCCTCTCCTATAACAGGAAACTGGCTTAAATCAACGAGTACCATTTCGCACTTTTGCAGCTTTAAATTGGTAGCTTGTAATAATACCGAGTGCTGATTTAACTGCCACGATAAAATGGATACCTGAAAGCCAGGATAAGTAATTTCAACTTCCCTTTGATCAGATAGTCGTTTTACAAATGCATGCATTACGTCATTTTCTGGCTCTACATTCGTGTAAGCTAAAAACTGTTTATCGGAGGATAATTCAGGGTGAACCTCACTGCCTATATTCCATGTACTTGCCACCTTATTTGCCGTTATCTGTTTAACCTTATCTTTAGAAGGAGCGCTAACAGACAGCCATATTAGCCATGCAAAAAAACATAAACATACAACGGCTAATAAAGAATAAAAGATGGGCTTTTTTAAACTGCTTTTTTTAAAAGATTGAGTGGAAGTTGCTTCTACAGCACCCTCATTTTTTGAACTTAAAACAGGTGGCTCATTCAATACTTGTGAGGAGGTATCAGCATCGTTAACTTGCGATATACGCTCTGGAATAACCGTTAGGCTATAACCCTTTCGGTAATGCGTTTTTAAAAGTGGTGCTTTTTGGATTGGATGAGCAAGCTGCTTTCTTAGCTCTGAAATTGCACGGTTAATCGCGTTATCGTCAACAAAGCTTTGCTGCCACACACATTCTATGAGCGTTTGGCGAGAAACTATTTGTTGTGGGTTACTTATAAAATGCAGTAAGAGCTTAACTAGGAGTGGATCTAATTCCCTTTCTAAGTTGTTTGAAGTAATCACACATCGATTACTAATAAATTGCCAAGGTCCGATTTGATAATTCATAGTCTTTAGATATTTTTATTTTTTAAAACACTACCACATGCACCTTATATTTTATAGTACCTATATTGAAACATTATAATGCCAATATAAGGTTTAAGGTTAACTCTTTAATTTAAAATGATTTTATTACAATAAAACCTTACTAATTAATTGCTCACAACTAGATAAGCGACTCTTAACAAATTCAGTAATATTATTTAAACCGTCATCAACAAGCAGCTTCTAAAAATCATTTTTAATATTGGATTAGCTGCATTTTAAAATATAAAAAGGTTTAATTATGAATAATAAAATTAAAAAAGCTCTACCGACTCTACTATTAGTAACTACCTTTGGTGCAACTTCTGTAATTGCAGCTGAAAGTAATCAACACACAATTCAATTAAATACACAGCAGTGCATGATTGGCGAAATTACAATATCATCTCAGTCTATTAACAATAAAGAGCAAAGTACAAACACAGTAGGTACCAGCAACTCTTTAAAAAGTAATATAGATACCCAAACCTTATTTTCTAAAATAGATGAAAGAATATCAGCTGATATCGACTCATCTATGAGCAAAATCAATTCGCAGATTGATAAAAGTCTGTCACAAGTAACGTCATCAATTACAGCCTATGTAAGTACCCTATTATCTAACTAAAAATAATGACTTAACCAATTACACTAAGGAATTGATATGAAAAGCTTCACAAAAAAAATAGTTTCAGCCAGTGTTTTACTTAGCTGCAGCCTTCTAGCTTCTGCGGCGCACGCTCAAAGCTCTGTATGGCAAGTAAGTAAAGGGAATGACTCATTATTTATTGGCGGTACTGTACACATTTTACCAAAGTCAGAAATGCCCCTACCTACAGAGTTTGGCCATGCCTATGCACAAGCAGATACTATTTTTTTAGAAGCACCAGCCCCTGATCCATCAGATGCAACGGCTCAAATGCAAATGCTAAAGGCGCTATCATATTCAAATAACGAAAAATTGAGCCAAAAATTAGACCCCCAAGTTAAAGCTTCACTTGAGAATAAACTTAACGAATTTGGGGCTAACCTTACAAAATTAGATAGTTTTCGCCCTGCAATGGTTAGCATTGTTTTAATGTCGATGGAGCTACAAAAACAAAACTTATTAGGTGAAGGTGTTGATGCATACTTTGCTAAAAAAGCGACTAAAGATAATAAAACAAAAAGCTACTTAGAAACAATGGAGTTTCAACTAGAACTTTTCAAAGCCATGGGGCAAAACAACGAAAGTAATTTTATTAAATATAATTTAGCTCAACTCAATAACTACGGTGGTATATTTAAAAAACTTGTATCTGCATGGCGTGAAGGTGATACCAACACACTAAATCAAGTAGCCATAAAAGAAATGCAGAAAACCGATCCTAACTCCTATAAGCTACTGATCAGCGATAGAAATAATAACTGGCTACCAAAAGTAGAAGCGATGTTTGGCAACGATAAAAGCGAATTTATACTTGTCGGCGTGGCCCACCTGGCAGGCCAAGATAGTTTACTTACATTGCTTGAAAACCGAGGTTATACGGTTTCCTTATTAGAAGTTGATAACGTAGTAGCTGCAACTACGAGAGAGGCTGAATAATGGATAAAACAGATAAGTTAGCCATGTCACTGCTACTTTTCTTTGCATCTTTAATGCTGATAAGTGTTGTATAAAAAAATGCCGCTAAATATAGCGGCATTTTTACTTTAAACTAAATCAAATTATGTACGAGGAATAAACCCTAGCGCATCGTAAACTGATTTAAGGGTTTTTTCTGCACGTACACTGGCCTTTTCAGCACCTGATTTCATGATGCTATCAAGTAGATTTTGATCTTCTCTGATCTCTTTAAAACGTGCTTGGATTGGCTCAATCATATTTACTACCGCATCGGCAGTATCTTTTTTCAGGTGGCCGTACATTTTACCTTCAAACTCTGGCACTAAATCTTCAATTGAGCGCTTAGTGGCTACGCTTAATAAAGTAAGTAAGTTAGAAACACCTGGCTTTTCTGTACGATCGAAGTAAATACGTGCTTGCTCGTCTGAATCGGTTACTGCTTTTTTAAGCTTTTTCTCAATCTTTTTAGGTTCATCTAATAACATGATGTAACTATTTGGGTTTTCATCAGACTTAGACATCTTTTTAAGCGGATCTTGAAGGCTCATTACGCGTGCGCCAAATTCTGGAATATATGGCTCAGGTAATTTAAATACATCGCCGTACAAGTTATTAAAGCGAGTAGCTATATCTCGAGTTAACTCTAAGTGCTGCTTTTGATCGTCCCCTACTGGCACTTGATCAGCTTGATACAATAAAATATCGGCTGCTTGCAATACTGGGTACGAAAATAAACCTACGTTTACATTGTTAGCATGCTTAGATGATTTATCTTTAAACTGGGTCATGCGGTTAAGCTCGCCCATTTGTGCGTAACAGTTTAACACCCATGCTAGCTGTGCATGCTCTGGCACTTGTGATTGCACAAAAAGCGCAGACTTTTCAGGGTCAATACCGCATGCCGCATATAAAGCTATACCGTCTAGCACACGAGAGCGAAGCAACTCTGGCTCTTGGCGCACCGTAATAGCGTGTAAATCAACAAGCATAAAGAAACTTTCGTGGTCTTCCTGTAGCTTTAGCCACTGGTTAATAGCGCCAACATAGTTGCCTATTGTCATACCACCGGTTGGCTGAATGCCGCTTAAAACTACTGGTTTACTCATGATTTTCCTTTAGTGTTTAGTTAATTAAAAATTTTAATGCTGTGTAAGTGTTGGTATTATATCTAAGAAGTTATCGCATAGGTACTGTGGATTAAAATCGCTTAGCTTTTCGCCTTGGTTGTAGCCATAATTTAAAGCAATAACATCAATTTTAGCGGCATGTGCGGCGAGTATATCGCTTTTAGAGTCGCCAATCATAATAGCTTTGCTGGGTTCAACATTTAACTTATTACATGCAAATAACAGAGGCTCTGGTGATGGTTTTTTTGCCATATCGTCACCACATACAATTACTTCGAAATGGCTAGTAAGAGAAAGCTTATCCAGTAGTTTTTCGGTAAATATACGCGCTTTATTAGTGATCAATGCTTTTGGCATGCCGCGTAATGCACTAAGACCCGTTTCTACATGCTGGTACAGTACACTGTACTCGCCAACCTGTTGTTCATAATGTTGATAAAATAAAGTAATGGCTTTATTACTAAGTGCTTCATCAAGATGAACACTTATTTGCATATCACCACTAAGTGCACGCATTACTAATGTTTCAACGCCATTTCCTACCCAGCTCTCTACAAGGCTTTGGCTAACAATAGGAAAAGCTAAATCGCTAAGCGTTAAATTTATAGCTATGTATAAATCGTAAACGCTATCAACTAAGGTGCCATCAAGATCGAACAAAGCTACATCATACTTCATTACTTTACACTTCCTAGCTGCTCACGCATTTGATCGATCACTACTTTGTAATCAGGCTGATTAAAGATTGCAGAGCCAGCTACAAACATATCGGCTCCTGCCTCTGCCGCTGCTGCTATGTTATCAACCTTAATACCGCCATCTACTTCTAAACGAATATCACGGCCTGATTCACTAATACGCTGCTTAGCTTGTGCTAACTTTTCAAGCGTGTGAGGTATAAAGCTTTGCCCGCCAAAACCTGGATTAACCGACATAAGCAATATTGTATCTAGTTTATCGATAACATGGTCGAGGTAACTTAAGCTAGTTGCAGGGTTAAATACTAAACCCGCTTTGCAGCCATGATCTTTTATTAACTGAATTGTGCGGTCAATATGCTCGCTAGCCTCTGGATGAAAAGTAATAATAGAGGCACCTGCCTCAGCAAATAAAGGGATTATGCTATCTACAGGCTTCACCATTAAATGCACATCAATTGGTGCGGTTACTCCGTAATCTCTGAGTGCTTTACATACCATAGGACCAATAGTGAGGTTAGGCACATAATGATTGTCCATTACATCAAAATGCACTAGATCAGCACCTGCAGCGAGAACTTTATCTACATCCTCACCCAGTTTTGCAAAGTCAGCTGATAAAATTGAAGGCGCTATTAAGTATTTTTGTTCAGGGTTTAACATAGTAATCCGTCAATCAGTTAAGTATGGCCTTAATGTAACGTAATTGCTGACGTTTCCCAAGTAATACAAAGTAAATGACAAATCATTTTTAAGCTTTGTCGATAATATAAGTATTTATTAATAAAGGGTTTTAGCTATTATAGGTAAATATTAGTTTGTTATTTATACAGCTTTTGTTATTATTAAAGGAGTAACTAATTTTAGGCTAATATTATGCGTGCATTTAAAACAGGGATCTTAATTGCGTCGGCGTTATTATTTATTGGGGCATTTAGTTTTGCACCAAGCTCTGAGCAAGATTTAAGCTTAGTTAATAATTGCCAGCATCAAACCGTAAGCACTAATACACAAAATGCTATAGCGTGTGTAAAAGTAGAAGAAGACTCGTCATGGTTTTCATGGCTAACGGGCGATAGCCGCAGCGCTCAGTTTCATTATTTAGATTTACTAGAGTTGCTAACTAGCTCTGAAGATTCTAAAAACTCCCCTTCGCTAAAACCTCTATTTTAAATAATGTTGCAGCTTATTAGCGCGTTTCAAAGTGTGCTAGCTGCATTTTTTGGTGTTCAATCAGAACACAAACGCGAAGCTGACTTTAAACAACACTCCCCTATTTCTATTATTATAATCGCGATTTTGCTTTTTATAGTTTTTGTTATCGCAATTTACGCGGTGGTTGCTTGGGTGCTAAATACATAGCCATCAGCTCGTCAACTTTATTTCGTGATCCGCCTTTAGGGCTAATAGTCCGCTTTACTTGAATTTGATCAAGCGATGCTTGGCTATAAATTTTCCGCGTCCATACCGTATCGTGGTTAGAAATAAGAACCGGTGTATTATTTTCAAATGCGGCCTGTTCTGCCAAATTAGCTAGGTTAGCCTGATCATCTAAATTGAACCCTCCTTTAGCGTACGACGTAAAAGAAGCCGTTTTACTTAATGGCACATAAGGTGGATCGCAATAAATAACAGAGTTACTGGGTACTAGCTTAAAAACGTCGTCGTAACCTAAGCAGGTAAAAGTAGCTTTTTGTGCTTTTTCTGCAAAAAAGTACATTTCTTTTTCAGGAAAGTAAGGCTTTTTATATTTACCAAACGGTACATTAAAAATACCTTTTAAGTTATACCTACAAAGCCCATTGTAACCATGGCGATTCATATATAAAAAAAGCATGGCTCTTTCATATACATCGCTACTTTGATTAAACTGTACTCGGTATTCGTAATAAGCATCAGCATGGTTATTCAAATCAACAAATAGCTTTTTTGCATCACTAATAAACTCATCTGGTGAATTTTTTAGTTCTTTGTATAAGTTAATTAAGTCAGCATTTATGTCGTTGAGAATGTAATGTTTAAAATTACTATTTAAAAACACCGAGCCAGCACCAACGAAAGGTTCAACCAGCGTATCAGCATGCTTGCTAGCTTTATTTAATCGCGCATTAATATCTTCAACTAGGCTGTACTTTCCGCCAGCCCACTTAAGGAAGGCTCTACTCTTTTGTTGCATTGGCTCTTTACTTCAATCTGCTGTTGCGCGATTTTACACTAAAGTAGTGTATTTTACTGATCAACAAGTGCAATTTCTTGTTTTATTTTACTAATTTTTTTATAGAAAGGTTTATTTTTTCTAACCTCAGCAGGCAAACTGACCATCGCCGACTTTGCTTCGTTTAAACTGGTAAAGTTACCAAAAGTAACCACCCACCACATTTTATTATTACGTATTGTTTGATAAGTATGGGTTTGCTCTTGCAGATTATGTTGAGCAATAAATTCATCACTTACTTTTTGCTGAGTTACTGCAAGTAGTTGTATAACCAAACTTGTATCTGCTTGCTTTGAGTACCAACTACTATTTAGATCAACCTTAGGCTGCTCTTTTGCATTTACTTTTTCATCTATTGGCGTTTTAGACTCACTAATATTTAAGTTACTCGCCTCATTGCTCTGTGTGTCATTTAAAAGGCTTTTATTTGCAGTAGTAAGGCTTTGCATAATAGCGGGGACATCATTGATGTGCACTTCAGCAGACACTGATTGCTCAGGTACTATTTGATCTGGTGCAGGGCTACTTATTACTTGTTCGTTTTTGACACTTGCTTTAACTTGCTCTACAGGTATTGCGGTGGTTAGCACTTGCGACTCTGCTTGCTGATAGTATTGCTGCCACCACTGCGTCATATCTGACTTATAAAGCAAGCCAATTATTAAAAGCATAATCAGTAACATTAAAATCAATAAATGCAAACGCCAAGACACTTTATCCTTAACAATTACCTCAGCAACATGCTCACTAGGTTGCCAAGCAAGTAGTAAGCTTGGATTACCATGAGCTTCAGCTAGAAACGTACTAAATACAGGGTCCTCATCATAAGGTAAATCAGTAAAGTACCACTGCATCAACATCTTACTTTCTCTAAGTGTTAATGCTTCTAGGTAAATCTCAACTGCGTTACTGATAGGTAGTTTAGATTGCGAAGCAATCATAATATACAGAGTATTAGGGCTGTTTTTTGAAAGTAGCTCAAGCTCAACTAACATTTCATCAGATAATTGCCTTCCACCATCAAGCACCCACAAACAAGGCCCACACGGTTGCTGTTGCAATAACTGATAATAATTTTCAGACAGACTCAAGGTATGATCGATTAGCGGGGAGTTAAAGCTTTGCTCTAATAAATCACTCATTAGCTGAGCGTCAGTTGTTTGAGCACTTATATGCACAAATGCTTTATTAAAGTCGTTATACTTATCGGTAATGAAGGTTTCAAGCATATAGCTTTTACCAAGCCCTGATGTGCCCAGTAAAACAATTAAATTTTGCCCGTACTCAAATTGCAGTGCGATCCTATCCACCAAAGCCGCACGGCTTGGTAAAATTTGCGCCTGCATTATTGTTCGATTAACGCTCTAACTTGGTCGTCAGACACATCATCTACAAGTGCACATTGGCCAAATTGAGTAGGTAAAATAAAGCGTATAGTGCCTTTTTTATTCTTTTTGTCTTTACGCATATGCGTTAAAAACTGCTCACTAGTCATTTCGTTTGGAGTTTCAGTAGGTAAGTCATAAAGTTTAAGTAACGTTACTACTCTGTTTACTTCACTTTGCGATAAGTCACCACGAGTATGTGCAAGTTTTGCAGCTAATACCATTCCTGTTGCTACGGCTTCTCCATGCAACCATATCCCATAACCCATTTGAGCCTCTATTGCATGAGCAAATGTGTGGCCTAAATTAAGTAGTGCGCGTAAACCATGTTCTTTTTCGTCTTGAGCAACTATAAGCGCTTTAATTTCACAGCATCTAAAAATAATATGCTGTAAACACTTTTCATCTAATTGCTTTAAATTAGCTGCATTTTGCTCAATATATGTAAATAGCTCGGTATCATAAATCAATCCATACTTAATAACTTCTGCCATGCCTGCGGCAAATTCTCGCATAGGTAAAGTGTGCAATGTATTAGTATCAATAAAAACAGCTTGTGGCTGATAAAAAGCCCCAATCATATTTTTACCTAATGGATGATTTACTGCTGTTTTTCCGCCTACTGATGAATCGACTTGCGATAATACAGTGGTTGGAATTTGTATAAATGGCACACCACGTTGATAACACGCAGCAACAAAGCCGGTTAAATCGCCAATAACGCCGCCACCTAATGCAATTAAGCAGGTGTCTCGACCGCAGTTATTTTGCAGTAAAAAAGCAGATATTTTTTCAAACCATTCTAACGACTTATATTGTTCACCGTCAGGAATGATAAAAGAAAGAGGGTTCAGTTCAGCTAACGAATCAAGCAAACCTTGTAAATATAAAGGCGCTACGGTGTCGTTAGTGATGATGATAGGCCGACAATCACCAATGTGGTGAACAAGGCGGCCATTATCTTGAAGTGCAGATTGACCAATAAAAATAGGATAACTTCGCTCGTCCAAATTAACAGTTAATTCAAGCATGCTTTGTTATTTCCTTTATTATTGGTTTTTAAAAATCTAATTTCTCGATGATTTGGTTAGCAACAACTTTAGCGCTTTGCTCATCGGTGCGTACAACAAAATCAGCAACTTCTTTGTATAGTGGCTCGCGTTCTTCTGCTAAGCGCTCTAGTACATTACGAGGTGCTTCTTCAGTTTGCAGTAATGGGCGACGCTTGTCGCGTTGCGTGCGTGCAACTTGCTTTTCTATAGGTGTCTCTAGGTATACAACGATACCGCGAGCCGAAAGCTTGTTTCGAACTTCTTTGCTCATTACTGAACCACCACCGGTAGCAAGTACAATACCTTGCATTTCGGTTAAATCGCCAATAACAGACTCTTCTCGAAGTCTAAAGCCTTCTTCACCTTCAAGATCGAATACCCATGCAATATCTGCACCTGTGCGGCGTTCGATTTCTTGATCAGAATCAACAAATTCAAGGTGTAATTGGTCAGCGATGTGACGACCAATCGTGCTTTTGCCAGCCCCCATGGGGCCAACTAGAAATATATTGCGTTTCTCAGCCATATCTTTTAGTACAAACGAACTCTAAAATTTGAAATAAAACCCCGCCTAACGACCTGGCCCCAAAATTAAGGAGGGGATTATCTCAGTAATTGCCGGGGTATTTCAAGTCAATTAGAATAAAAAGCCATATAACGAGCAATTAATCTAAATAATTGCTCGTTGATTAACAAAATAGCACTAAATTTTAGTCTATTTGGATTTTTGGTGTCACGAAAATAAGCAGTTCACGTTTTTCATTGAACTCACTCGTACTTTTAAATAACCTTCCTACATACGGAATGTCACCTAAAACTGGTACTTTATTTGTAGTATTTATTATTTGCTGCTGAAATATACCACCTAGCACTACGGTTTGGCCATTCTCAACAAGCACTTGTGTTTGTATTTCTTGGGTATCAATAGACACCGCTTCACCTGTACCCGTTTGTACTGTGTCACCACGAGTATCTTGCGTTATTACTAAATCCAAAATAACTTTATTATCAGGCGTTATATGAGGCGTAACCTCTAAACTCAATACAGCCTTTTTAAAGCTAACCGTCGTTGCACCACTCGAAGCAGACTCTGTGTAAGGAATTTCAGTACCTTGCTCTATTCGCGCTTTTTGCTGATTTGCTGCAATAATGCGAGGGCTTGCAATAATCTCGCCTTTGTTTTCTTCTTCAAGAGCACTTAACTCTAAGTCAATTAAAGTACCATTAGCCAATTTTGCAATATGTAAACCAATACTCGCCGCAGGGTTAGTAATCGGTAAGTTTACATTTAGCCTATCGGTTAAATCTGGAATGGTGCCGTTAGATATAGTTTCAGCACCCTCTAGTGAGCCAGAAATACCATCACTACCTTGCTGATCGCTAAAGCCCCAGCGCACACCTAAATCCTCAGTGACATTATCGCGCACAGTTACCATACGAGACTCAATAACAACTTGCTGGACCGGAATATCGAGTGTTTCAATCATACGACGAATATTTTCGATACTCTTAACAGTGTCTTTTATTAGTAAGGTATTAGTACGTAAATCTACCGATACACTACCGCGGGCAGTGATAATACTGTTTGTATCTGTTTTTAATAGATCAGCAAAATCTTCCGCTTTAGCATAATTTAATCGAATGTATTCACTATAAAGTGGCTCTAAGTCTTCAACTTGCTGCTTAGCTTTTAGATCTTTAGCTTCACGTGCAGCTAGTTCTTCTGCAGGCGCCACCATTAGAATAGACCCATCCATGCGCTTATCTAAACCTTTAATACGTAGTACTACATCAAGCGCTTGATCCCATGGCACGCCATCTAAACGAAGTGTGATATTACCGGTTACTGAGTCACTTGTTACGAGGTTAAAGTCGTTATAGCCTGCAATAATTTGTAATGCTGCACGTACAGAAATATCTTGAAAGTTTAAGGTCATAGGACGACCTTGATACTCAACACCACCATCTAAGTACGCATTTTGCGTTTCATCTTTTTCTACAGTGAGTGTTAAAATATTATCTATTTGCTGATAGGTAAATGTAAATTGAGCATTAGGTTCTATAACAACCCTGCTTAACCCTTCTTCTTTAAACGTTTCGATATTACTTACAACAGTACCAAAGTCTAAAACATCCAGCTCATAAAGTAAGTCATCTAAAATATCTGTATGGTGAAAGTCTGCATAAATTTTGCCACCGCTCTCATGTACTTCAATTGCGGCTTGAGTGTCTTGTAAAAAAACAAGTACCTTTGCTTCGCCTTTTTCACCACGTCTAAAGTCAATTGATTGAATTCGGTTAATGTAATTTCCACTTACATTACTTGAATCCATAGCAACATCTTCACTATCTGACTCTGTAAGTGGATTATCTGAAACACGTATAGACACTAAATTGTTATGAACTTCAGTTTCGTAAATTTTTAATCTATCTAGGTTTACGCTTACTTTTAAGCCCTTGTCAGTCAAAACATTGGTAACGCTACTAATGCCCGCTTGGTTTACAGCAACATCATTCAAACCAACTTCAAGCTCGGCGGTATCGAAGAACATTTCAATGCGAGCAGGACTATTAAAAACCTGCACTTTTGGTTCAAGCGTTAATTCTTCATCAAAAACGAGCTGTAATTCAGTTTCACCTTTAAGGAGTGGATTGTAACGAACATCATAAAGTAGCGGCCCTGCAATGGCTGCATTTGCGGTTATTAAAGCGACTATCGCCAAAAATGACCGTGAAATGCTTTTAAGCCAAAGTACATCCTTATGCATGTTATTTTTACCTTTTTTATTATTAATTTGCGCCATTTGTTGCCGCCTCTAACATTTCTAATTTAGTCAGGCGCTCTTTCCAACAACCAGACCCATCAGGGATTAATTCTACTAATTCTATATAATCGTTATTTACTACTTTTACTTTTCCATCGTAGCTACCAAGATAATTTCCAACAGTTACACGATGCAAAGTATCGTCTGCCGCAGTTATTAATGCCCAAACTTGGCCGCTAGAACCAATA
This sequence comes from Pseudoalteromonas carrageenovora IAM 12662, assembly GCF_900239935.1. Classification (NCBI taxonomy): domain Bacteria; kingdom Pseudomonadati; phylum Pseudomonadota; class Gammaproteobacteria; order Alteromonadales; family Pseudoalteromonadaceae; genus Pseudoalteromonas; species Pseudoalteromonas carrageenovora. The sequence continues at coordinate 379,796 of NZ_LT965928.1, read as the reverse complement.
GTCCCTTTCATAGCTAAGTTGTCTAATGGGTATTTTTCAAGTGGCTCACGGCGACGCTCAGGATCTGGATGCAAACAGTTTTTTATTTGCGTTAATTTATTTTGAATTATTTCTGGCTGCGGCGCTACAAACGGACTACGCAATTGCTCAGCGCTGTATTCAAAAATTTCAAATTTAGTAAGCTCCGGAATAGACTCTACTTTAGGCGTGGTGCTTGCTTTAACTTGGTCTATAAATTCTTTTTGCTCCGAGGTGTCATCATTACAACCACTTAAAACTAAAACAACGGCCACAGGCATTATGCGTAAAAGGTTCATTTCTTCACCCCTTCTTCATAACGATATGTTTTAGCGACTACACTGAATGTTAGTTGTTTATTACCCGATGATAAAATAGAAAAGTCGTGTAAGCTTACAATACGCGGTAATTGGGCTACTTTTCCTACAAATTCACCAAACTCATGGTACGTACCTATTACTTCTATTTTGATAGGTAGCTCCGTATAAAATTCTTTTTCGACCTCTGGTAACCAGCCTATTTTTAGAAACGTTAACCCACTGGTTGTACCTACATACGATAAATCGTCAAGTAAACCTGGTGTTTCGTTTGACGTAGGTAAACGCTTTAATAACTGAGAAAACTTTTCTTCCATATCAATCATTTGCTGACGATAAATATCAAGTTTACTCGCTACTGCATATTTGGTTCTGTACGTTGTACGTAGTTCAATTTCTTTTGCTACCGCACTGTGATAGCTATCAATTTCATCAGAGACCAATAAGCTATAGCTAAAAAATAAGACAAGTCCCGCTACAAAAGTGCAGCAAATTGCCTTAACTGCAATAGGCCAATCGCCAATATTATCTAATTCAATTTCATTCCAATCTATTTCGCTCAAAGCTTTAAAATCAAGGTTCATCGCTAACCTCACCGATTTGGTCAAATGGTTTTACGTAAAACTCCATATTAAAATCACTGAGTAAACGCGAAGATTGATCGCCTGCAACAATGCCCTGCATTGATGGACGTTCCAATAAATATGAACTTTGCACTTGGCGTAGCATTGTTGATAAGCGGTTATTAGATTCGCTGCGCCCTAGGACATGAATTTGACTTCCTCTTCGCTCAAGTTTTGTTAAATAAACACCTGCAGGGACTATTTTGGCCACTTCATCCATTATTTGTGTACCCAAGTTACGGCTACTTTGTAATTCTTCAATTAGTCTCATTCGCTGCTGTAAATTTTCTTTTCTTTTATCTAAGTTTCTTATTTCACTTATTTTTTTATCTAGCATGCTAATTTCTGAACTTAAATAATTATTTTTTAGGTTTTGTCCATCTTTAAGCCCGCTATAAAAAGAGCTAAGTAAGTACATACTCGCAAAACAAATTATAACTACACCAATGAGTATAGTAACAAACTTCTTTTTTGATTCTTCACGTTGTAGTTCACGCCAAGGCAGTAGATTTATATGTGGCATGATGAAAAACTCCTTAATGCCAAGCCCGTTGCAATTGCAAATTGCGTTCTATGGCGTTGCATTACATTGCGATCAACCTTTGGAGAGATTTCCATATTAGCAAAAGGTTCTGCAACGACAGAGTGAATACCTAACTCTTCGATAAGTAGTCGGTCTATCCCTTTAATCATCGATGTGCCACCAGTAAGTACAATATAATCTATTTGCTCTTTACCACTGGTTGTTAAAAACATTTGTACCGCACGACGAACCTGCTGCAATAGCGACGTTTGAAAAGGCGCTAATACTTCAAAGGTGTAGTTTGGCGGTAAATCCCCCGACGTTTTACCAATTTCGGCTTCATCAAAGCCTTTATTGTAATAACTAACAATACTGTTGGTGTATTGATCGCCACCAAACACCTGATCTCGGGTATAAATGGTTTCACCTGCCTGAACTACACTTACAAGCATTAAAACGGCACCAATATCAACAACTGCCACGCACTTGTTAAATGCATCACTAGGTAACTGTTGATAGTAAACATCCATCGCTCTACTTAATGCATAGCTTTCAACATCAACAATTTTAGCTTCTAAATTTGCAGTTTCGAGAGCTCCAACACGAGCCTCTACACTTTCAGTTCTAGCGGCAGATAATAATACATTCATTTTGGTAGGATCGGCCTCATTGGTAGAAAGCTTTTCAAAATCTAAGCTCACTTCATCAAGAGGGTATGGAATTAAACTATCGGCTTCAATTTCAATTTGCGATTCAAGTTCAGCATCAGTTAACGACACATCCATGAAAATAACTTTGGTAATAACCGTTTGGCCTGAAACAGCCACTGCAGCAGATTTTAGCGACTTCGGTAATTTTCTTCTTAATTTTGAAATTATATTACCAATCGCTTCAATATCCTGAATAGTACGCTCACTCATAGCGCCTTTTGGCATCGGTTCAATTGCAAGTGCTTCTAGTCGAAATCCAGTTTCAATTTCACGTAAAAGCACTGCCTTAATTGAGTGCGATCCAATATCAATCCCTACCATCATCGGAGACGGCTTTTGAAATAGTTGACTTAGCATGTTTGCAACTTGGCCTTTGTTTTAATAATAAACAAGTTATAATTTTTATCTGAAAAAATATTATTCATTTTTTAATCAATATATACTAGCAGTCAAAACTCGCAATTGGGAGTCCATTTAGGGAAATATAAGTGATTTTATTAAAACGAACTTTACAATTTTTTATCATTTGTACGTTAATTGGTCTGATTACATTAATCAGTCTTTATTACTACGTTAAACCTGATATCCCCAGTGTGCAAGTTTTAAAAGACGTGCAATTACAAACTCCTATGCAAGTATTCACTAAAGATGGCCTTTTGATCAATCAATTTGGTGAAAAACGTCGTATTCCTGTCACTATTGATGAAATACCACAGCCCCTGATTAATGCATTTTTAGCGACTGAAGATAATCGGTTTTATGATCATGTTGGCATTGACCCCATTGGTATTGTTCGCTCTGCTATTGTGCTTATTTCTACCGGTGAAAAAAAGCAAGGGGCGAGTACTATAACGATGCAGCTTGCTCGAAATTTCTTTTTAACACGCGAAAAAGCGTATATCCGTAAAGTTAAAGAAATATTTATAGCCCTGCACATAGAAAATGTATTAACTAAAGACGAAATTTTAGAACTCTACCTTAATAAAATAGAATTAGGTAACCGTGCATTCGGTATTGGTGCTGCAGCACAAGTTTATTATGGTAAAGAGTTAAAAGATTTAACACTTGCACAAATGGCGATGATTGCAGGCCTACCTAAAGCGCCTTCTGCTTTAAACCCTATTCGTAACCCGACTCGTGCAAAAGCACGCCGAAATGTTGTTTTAGGCCGTTTATTAACTGAAAACTACATCACCCAAGAACAATATAATGAAGCAACCAACCAGCCTATAACTGCATATTTCCATGGCGCAGAGATAGATTTATACGCACCTTATATTTCTGAAATGGTTCGTGCTGAAATGGTATCTCGTTACGGGGTTGATAAAGCCTATAATTCTGGTTTTAAAATTTTTACCTCTGTTGAATCTCGCGTTCAAAAAGCAGCGCAAACAGCGCTAGTTAATAATTTACATAACTACGATATGCGCCATGGTTTTAGAGGGCCTGTTGATGTTTTATGGGATCCAGAAACACAACCAGCTTTAACACAGCAGCAAATTATCGATAAATTAAAACCAGTAAAAGAACTTGGCGATTTAAACGCTGCGATAGTATTAAAAGTAAATGAAAAAACCGCTGATGTTATTTTAAAAAATGGCCAACGTACCACTCTTGATTGGAATAATTTAAAGTGGGCGCGTAAATACATTACACGTTACCGTCAAAGCTTTGCGCCAAAAGCCGCCACCGATATTTTGACCCCAGGTATGCAAATATGGTTACGTAAAAACAAAGACGACTCTTATATACTAAGCCAGATACCAGAAGCTGCGAGCGCTATCGTGTCGCTTGATCCGCAAGATGGCAGAATTAAGGCAATTGTAGGTGGTTACAGCTTTGAACAAAGCCAATACAACCGCGCAGTACAAGCTAAACGCCAAGTCGGCTCGAACATTAAACCGTTTATTTACTCAGCAGCGCTAGAGAAAGGCTATACGCTGGCATCAATACTAAACGATGCCCCCATTAACCAGTGGGATAAAAGCCAAGGCGTTGCATGGCGACCTAAAAACAGCCCTGCAGTTTATAATGGTCCAATACGTATTCGCCGTGCTTTAGCGCAATCTAAAAACGTAATTTCAGTACGTTTACTACGTGGCGTTGGACTGCAACGCACAGCTGATCACTTATTAAAGTTTGGTTTTAAAAACTCAGATATTAACCGTAGTGAGTCACTTGCTCTTGGTAGCGCCTCTATAACACCTCTAGAACTAGCTCGTGGTATGAGCAGCTTTGCTAATGGTGGTCATTTAATAGAACCTTACTTTATCTCAGAAATTCAAGATGCTTATGGCAATGTTTTATTTAAAGCTAACCCAGCAATGGCCTGTGATGAAAACACTACTCTACCAAGCAATGAGCTTATGTTAAGCAGCAGTGCTGATGAAGTAGAGCAACCTCGTCAATGTGCTCCTCGCATTATATCTAAGCAAAATGCGTTTTTAATTGCCGATGCAATGCACAGCGGTATTTGGGGCGGTGGAAGCTGGGCAAATAAAACTGGCTGGAGTGGCACGGGCTGGCGAGCACAAGCACTAGAACGTCGCGATCTTTCTGGTAAAACGGGTACAACCAACGACTCTGTTGATACCTGGTTCAGTGGCTTTAATAGCAAAGTAGTGACCTCTGTATGGGTAGGGTTTGATAACCCGGGTAACCCACTAGGCCGCTCAACCTACAATAACAACCTAGATAGCGGTCAAATATCTGGTGCAGAATCGGGCGCAAAAACGGCCCAGCCAGCCTGGGTTGAATTTATGAGGGCTGCACTTGAAGGCACCCCTGAAGCGCCGATTGAACCACCCGAAGGGCTTGTCTCTATTCGTATTGATTTAGCGACTGGCTTACTTAGCCATAAAAATGATTATACAAGCCGCTTCGAATATTTTGAAAAAGGCACAGCACCGACTAAATATGTGTTATCTCAGCCTAACGATATATTTGAAGAAGATACAAAAACAGAAGAAGAGTTATTTTAAAGCATTTATAAACAGAAAACGGCGGCTTAATTTAAGCCGCCGTTTTTATATCAATATACACAGCTTATTTTAAGTTTTGCACAAGCCAATATAAATCAGAATGAACACCCGCCGCAGTTACTTCACTACCCGCCCCAGGGCCTTGAATAACTAATGCATTGTCGCTGTACCATTTACTGTTGATCACAAAAATATTATCGCCAGGTGTTAAGTTTGCTAGCGCATCACCGTTTGGCACGTAGGTAATGCCTACTTTTGCAATGACTTTATCGCATGTAATTTCTAATAACCCTGTGTATCTAAGCACGGCATTTTTAGCTTGCGCTGCTGCAGCGTGTTCTTCAATAAACGCATCAAGCTGCGTTTTTTTACCTATAAAGTCGTCCCAGCTCCCCTTAGCAAGTTCAACTGGCATAAGTGCCGAGAGGCTTATATCGTCAAGCTCAAGATCTACACCTAGCTCTCGGGCTAAAATAAGTAGCTTACGCTGCATATCACGCCCAGATAAGTCTTCACGCGGATCAGGCTCTGTAAAACCCATTTTTTGTGCTTCAAGCACTAACTCTGAAAACGCAACACTGCCATCATATTTACTGCATAACCACGATAATGTGCCAGAAAACACGCCTTCTATTCGAGTGATTTTATCGCCACTATTTTGTAAATCAGCTAAAGCAAAGTTTATAGGCAAGCCTGCCCCTACACTTGTGTTATAACGCCAGTGTAGGTTGCGCTCTGCCAAATTATTTCTAAGTGTTTGATACCAAAGTGTAGGCGCTGTGCCCGCATATTTATTTGCACTAATTAAATGGCAGTCGCTTTGCACAAAGTCAGTATAAAGCTGGCTAAATTGCTCACTAGCAGTAATATCAATTACTACTTTATGCTCGTAATCAAGCTCGTTAATTGCATTTAATAAATCATTACTTTGGTATTTTTTGGCCTCAAGCTGCCATTGTTTTTCCCATGTTTGAGGGTTAACTCCACTTGGATTAAACAGCATCTCTTGAGAGCGAACCAAAGCAACTAATTTAATACTAAAGTCACCACTTAGGCGCTCAAATTGATCCGCCAGTTGGTGTATAAACACTCCACCTACATTACCTAACCCTGCTACTATAATCGCAATTTCTTGGCCTTTGTTAACTAGCTTATCATGCAATGTGCTTTGCACATCGCTATCAATAAATTGGTCAGTTAGTAATAAAACATAACCATTATCTTGATGTACAAAACGCGGTTTTATAGTTTGCTCAGCTAATACTTCTAAAGCTTGCAGTTTAAGTGTGCCGATGACTTGCTCTGGTGCAACAACTGCACAGCCGTTTAAATTCGACTCACTAATATTAGCTCTACCAGCAAAGTAATTAATAACTTGATATGTTTGTGCAGCCGGTACGACTAAATACACTTCGCCATTATGGTTAAAATGATGAAGACTATGCTGAATAAGCTGGCTAACACTTGCAACCTCACCTTCACTCAAGCCTTCTACTGTTAATAAATCAACATTTTGTAGCGTCGTTATAAAGCGCTTTTTCTTAGCTAGACCTTCTTTAACAATATGAGTTGGACTTGCTTGAACATCAAAACTACTCCGTACAGCTAGCTTTATATTGGTATTTTTTAAAGGCGATAACGTTTTAGCATGCAAAACGGGGTTGCCTAATCGTGCTAGTAAGTTGGCCTGAGTGCGACACACTTTAGCGTACTTAATTGCCTTTTTTACTTTACGCGGATCAGTACTAAATACACCTTGCGTGTCAGTCCAAATGCATACCTGTTTGGCATCACAATAACTGGCAAGTAATGCAGCGCTGTAATCGCTACCATTACGACCAAGCGTTACCGTATCGCCAAGTGTGTTTGCCGCTATGAACCCGGTTACTACATTCACTTTGTTGGCATCAATAACACTGTTACATTGCAGCTTATTTTGAGCATGGCGTAATTCGCCATCATTTAAAGTAAAAAGCAGGCGAGCATCGTGTGCGCAGGCATGTACGTTTAACTGTTGTAAATATGCAGCCAATAATCGTGCAGACCATAACTCACCATGGGCAAGTAATTGCGCTTCTTTGAGCTGCTCACTTTGCGCTAAGCTTGCAATTATATTTAGTTCTTCGAGTAATGTTTTAAGTGCGCTGCGCTTTAAATCAGCTTGTAGTAATTGCTCAATTAAATCGCTTTGATGGTTATTTAACTGCAGTAAAATATCAGCGACAGCTTGTGTGTCTTGCTGCTGATAACTTTGCCACAACGACACAAGTGTATCTGTGGTTTTACCAGCAGCAGATACCACAACACAGTCGCCTGGCTGAGTATGCCCAATAATTATTTTAGCTACGCTTTGATAGCGCTCACTAGAGCTTAAGCTTGAACCACCAAATTTATGTACACAATTGACCATATTTATACCAATTCGCTTAATTAAGATGTCTATTTTGAGAATAAGAAAACCGTGTCGATAACAAGGCAAAAATTTCGTTGTTTAGTTGTTCTATATGAAAAATTTTTAACGAAGTTAGCGCCGGTTTAATCCCTCAAATTGATTAGGTATTATTGCGCATTGGTATTACTTACCAAAGCGCCGGGCGGGCTGCACTTAATTTCACATGCCACCGGGCGTGCCAGCACCTTTACCTACACGGCCAATGTTTTTATTTTGCCCTGGTTTTACAAGTTCAAACACGCGTTCGAAATCAGCAACTAAGTCGTTTATATCTTCAATACCTACCGAAATACGAATGAGCGTATCACCCACCCCCGCTTCTAAACGGGCTTTAGGCTCCATTCCTGCATGCGTCATCGTTGCAGGGTGGCAAATTAAGCTCTCTACGCCGCCTAGCGACTCTGCTAAGCTAAATGCCTCAAGGCTTGTTAAAAATGCCGCAGCGTCGTTAACATCGCCTTTAATATCAAAACTGACCATACCACCAAAGCCAAGTTGCTGAGCCTTTGCCAATGCATGTTGAGGGTGCGACTCAAGTCCTGGGTAGTAAACTTGGCTCACAAATTCAGAGCTTTCAAGGTACTTGGCAATTGCAAGTGCGTTTTCTTGATGCTGTCTTAAACGTACATTTAAAGTACGCAAGCCACGAAGCGTTAAATAGCTATCAAATGGTGCACCTGTAATACCAATGTTATTTGCCCACCAAGCTAACTCATCACCAAGCTCTTGTGTTGCAGCTATCACAGCGCCGCCCACAACATCAGAATGGCCATTGATATATTTAGTCGTCGAGTGAACAACAATATCTACACCAAATTTAATTGGGTTTTGCAGCGCAGGTGATAAAAACGTGTTATCTGCAGCAACAAGTGCCCCGCACTGCTTAGCTATATCAGTCACTGCTTTAATATCTGTTAAGCGCAGTACCGGGTTACTTGGTGTTTCAATCCATATTAATTTAGGTTTTATTGCTAAAATTTTATCTAAGTTTTCTTGCTTGGTTAAATCTAAAACTTCAAGCTTTAGTAATCCGCGTTTTTGCAAAGACGTAAATAAACGGTAGCTTCCACCATAACAATCATGTGGAATAACCAGTGTATCGTCATTATTTAATAACTGAGTCGCTAAATGCACGGCAGCCATGCCTGTGGCAGTAATAATACCGCGCGCACCACCTTCAAGTTCAGCCAATGTTTCAGCTAATATATCGCGATTGGGATTACCGCTGCGCCCATAATCGTACTGACGCTTAGTATCAAAGTCGGCAAACGAATACGTAGTCGATAAATAAATTGGCGGAACTACAGCGCCATGGTGTTTATCTGCATCTACGCCATTACGTACTGCAATAGTCGCTTTGTTTTTTTCGCTCATATTCGTCACCTGATTAATTTGGATGTTTAGACGTCTAAAAGAGTAAGTTATCCATTTTGATAAGTCAAAGCTTTTAAAGCTCTAGATGGCTAAAAATAACTAACTTATAAAACTTGAATGGGGCTATATTTACAATTACAGCCGGCTTATTAAGATAGATTGGTATCTATTATTTGACTATCTTTTTTAAATCGATAGAATTTCACGCATATTTACACGCTTTTTACGCCGTGTGAGAAATTAATAATCTGAGGCAACGATACATCTTATGGCTAAATGGAATGGTGAATATATTCACCCATACGCAGAACACGGGAAAAAATCAGAGCAAGTTAAAAAGATCACCGTTTCGATCCCGCTAAATGTATTAAAAGTTTTAACGGATGAGCGCACGCGCCGTCAAATAAATAACCTTCGCCATGCAACAAACAGTGAGTTGTTATGCGAAGCGTTTTTGCATGCATTTACAGGCCAGCCATTACCAAATGACGATGACTTACGCAAAGACAATGCAGAAAAAGTACCTGAAGAAGTTAAAAAGATAATGCAAGAAATGGGTTTAGAAGTGCCTATTTTAAACGAAGAATAAATCGTTACCTTTTTAATCAAAAACCTCAGCCATTGCTGAGGTTTTTTTGTTTTAGCATATACCTTTAAGCCATGTAATTTTCAGGTAAGTCAATTTGCGCAACACCCGATTCTACCGCAGCTACAGCTACAGCTTTAGCTATACGAGGTAGTAAACGCGGATCCATTGGCTTAGGAATAATGTACTGTGCACCAAATTCAAGCTTATCAACACCCGCAGCTTTTAATACTTCTGCTGGTACTGGCTCTTTAGCAATACTACGAATAGCTTCTACCGCAGCAATTTTCATTTCATCGTTAATAGCGCTTGCGCGCACATCTAGTGCACCACGAAAAATAAACGGAAAACATAAAACGTTGTTAACTTGATTAGGGTAGTCAGAGCGCCCCGTTGCCATAATTAAGTCGTTGCGTGCACCATGAGCAAGTGCAGGATCGATCTCAGGATCTGGGTTTGAACATGCAAACACCACAGGTTTTTCTGCCATTAGCTTTAAATCTTCAGCTGCTAGCAAGTTAGGGCCAGAAACGCCTACAAATACGTCAGCGTCTGCAATTACATCTTGTAAAGTACGTTTATCGGTATTGTTAGCAAACAGCTGCTTGTATTCGTTTAAGTCATCACGACGTGTATGAATAACACCCTTACGGTCCAACATATAAATATGCTCGCGAAGTGCGCCACACTTAATTAGCAGCTCCATACACGCAACGGCAGCAGCGCCTGCACCTAAACATACAATAATCGCATCTTCAATTGACTTACCCTGCACTTCTAGCGCGTTTAGCATGCCTGCAGCAGTCACAATAGCAGTACCGTGTTGATCATCATGAAAAACCGGAATACTACAGCGCTCTATTAATGCTTTTTCAATTTCAAAACACTCTGGTGCTTTAATATCTTCAAGGTTGATACCGCCAAAAGTATCAGCAATATTTGCAACCGTATTGATAAAATCTTCAGTGGTACGATGCTTAACTTCAATATCGATTGAATCAAGCCCAGCAAAACGTTTAAACAATAACGCTTTACCTTCCATTACAGGCTTAGATGCTAAAGGCCCTAAATTCCCTAGGCCTAAAATTGCAGTGCCATTAGTAATTACCGCAACCATATTACCTTTGCCGGTATATTTATAAGCATTAGCAGGGTCAGCAGCTATTTCACGAACGGGTTCGGCAACACCGGGGCTATACGCAAGCGCAAGATCTTGAACCGTTTCGGCGGGTTTGGTTAGTTCAATGCTAATTTTACCTGGTACTGGGTGTGAGTGATAATGTAGTGCTTGTTCACGAAAGTCTGACATAACGCGATGGTATCCTGCAATTTAAGTTAAAGTGAGAGGTGGTGTCTTGGGGTAAGATACCCTTATTATTTTTAAATTCCAAGCAATATCAGGTCTATCCTGTTATATGCTATATCCTTTAATTTTAAGAGGTTTTTCAGTAACTTTGCTGGATTATATCGACATTTAATAAATAAAAATTCACCAAAAAAGGTCGTTTTGAGGTGCTTTTATGTCTCCAATGTTCTTTACAAAATGTACGTTTAAAGTATTACTATAAATCTAAAATAATAGCCTATTACTCTACTTTAAAAACAGATGACTCCACGTTGGCTACTTTTATCAACCTAGTTAAAAAATGTACTAACTAAAATATAGAGAATATAAATAGATTTGTCTGCAAAGGTTTATGCATACTCATAATAAAAGGCAGAAATAGTTATGCAAAAGAGGAAATAACTAAAGTCGCTTAAATAATTAAATTTTAGGCACAAAAAAAGCACCCTAAGGTGCTTTTTTTAACTAAACAGCAATAATTACTTCTTGCTGCTAAGTGCACCGAAGCGCTTGTTGAAGCGATCAACACGGCCGCCAGTGTCTAAAATCTTTTGCTTACCAGTGTAAAACGGGTGACACGCAGAACATACGTCTAAGTGAATGTCTTTACAAAGAGTTGAGCTAGTTTCGAATTTGTTTCCGCATGAACATGTTGCAGAAATTACTTCGTACTTAGGGTGAATACCTTCTTTCATAGGAACCTCTAGTTAAGGCCGCATCGCTCTCCAAACCCGAAGTCTGGCACCATACGTCGTTAAAACAAATTTGTTGGTCGCGGATTTTATCCAACAACAACCCCCTACACAAGTATTAATTTATGTTTTTGCTAAAAAGGTGAACAACCTCTTTCTATAGTGCTATTCCTTATAGGTTTTTAGACATATTTTTAGTACATTAGGCAATTAATTTTATGGGTGAAGTTGTTATGCGTTTTGTTGAAGTTGCTATTAAAGTCCCGCTACCACGCACCTTTGACTATAAAGTAGAAGAACAACTCAGCGGGTTATCAACACCGCTTGAGCCGGGCATGCGTGTTTTAGTGCCTTTTGGCAATCAAAAGAAAGTAGCTGTTATTCTCAGTGTTAAAAATACGACTGACGTACCAGAGAACAAAATAAAAAACATAATAGAAGTCATCGACGATACCCCTATTTTAAGCGCCCAGCACTTAGATTTACTTAGCTTTACAGCTCGATATTATTGCTACCCACTTGGCGAAACTATACACATTGCGTTACCGGGGGCTCTTCGCCAAGGTGAATCACCCGATAAAACCAGTATTAATATGGTTACCCTTACTGAGAAAGGCGCAAAAGTCCCTTCGCTAAAAGCTAAAACTCAGTTAAACCTATTAAAGCAGCTATCGCAATCAGGTAAATCATCGTTAACTGAATTAAAAGCGCTAGGCTTTAGTAAAAAAACAATCGATAGCTTAATAGATAAAGATTTAATAACACAAACTATTGAGCACGATAATCAATGGCAAAGTGTTGCGCCTACCGTTGGTACCAAACCCGTATTAAATAAGGAACAAGCTGTTGCCTGTACTGCCATTAACCAAAGCACTGGCTTTAAAAGCTTTTTATTAGAAGGTGTCACGGGCAGTGGTAAAACCGAAGTATATTTACAGTGCCTTGAGGAAGTTTTAAAGCGCGGCGAGCAAGCATTAGTATTAGTGCCAGAAATAGGCCTGACGCCGCAAACTGTAAACCGTTTTCGTCGGCGCTTTCCTGATACACCGATTATGTTATGGCACTCGGCTCTTACAGACAACGAACGCTTACAAACATGGCGCTTTTGCGAAAAAGGCAGTTGCGCTATAGTAATAGGCACACGTTCGAGTATCTTCCTGCCATTTTTAAAACTCGGTATGATAGTGGTTGATGAAGAGCACGACTCATCATTCAAGCAACAAGACACCTTACGCTACCACGCTCGAGATTTAGCAGCGTATCGTGCTTTTCAGCACAAAATACCGCTTATTTTAGGCAGTGCAACGCCCGCACTCGAAACCCTACATAAAGCTATAAATAACAAATACCAGCTTTTAAGTCTTACTGAACGAGCGCAAACGGCCACCGATAACCAATTTAAATTACTTGATATGAAAGGGCAGCCTGACCAAGCAGGGATTGCACATGCAAGCCTTGCAACTATGCGCCAACATTTAAATCGTGGTAAACAGGTTATGGTGTTTTTAAATCGTCGTGGTTTTTCTCCCACTCTTATTTGTCATGAGTGTGGCTGGCTAAGCGAGTGCAAACGCTGTAGTACCAGTGCGACTTTTCACAAAGCGATAGGCCAAATGATTTGTCATCACTGTGGCGATCAATACCATGTCCCGCATCAATGCCCAGACTGCGGAAGCACGCAAATTTTTCCAAACGGTAAAGGGACTGAGCAAATAGAAGAGTTTTTATCGAGCGAGTTTCCTGACACACCAGTAACACGTATAGATCGCGATTCAACCCGTCGCAAGGGGAGCCTTGAAAAAGCACTAGATGAAATAAATCTCGGTGGCGCACGTATTTTAGTAGGTACACAAATGCTTGCTAAAGGCCATCACTTTGCAGATGTAAGCTTGGTACTTATTTTAGATGTAGATAGCGGTTTATACTCTTGCGATTTTAGAGCAACAGAACACTTAGCGCAGTTAGTTACGCAAGTTGCAGGACGTGCTGGTCGCTCTGGCGAACCCGGGCAAGTATTATTACAAACGCACTTTCCAGAACACCCTCTTTTACAAGATTTAGTTAATAATGGCTATCAAGACTTTGCTCGTTTCGCTTTAAGCGAGCGAGATGATGCAGATTTACCGCCAATCACTAATATGGCGATTGTCAGGGCGCAAGGGCACAGTATTAAACAAGTCGTCGATTTTTTGACGGATTTGGTTCCTGTAAATGGGGTATCTGGTATACAATTGCTCGGTCCGATCCCCGCACCTCTTGAGAGAGTTGCAGGTATGTATCGTTTTCAATTACATATTCAAGCGCAAGATCGCCGCGTATTACACCAGTATCTTTCGCAAATGGTTGATTATTTAAGTACTAGCAAACTAGCACAAAAAGTTCGCTGGAGCTTAGACGTAGACCCTATAGACATGATTTAGTTAAGGCCACAATAACACCATGGCACAGCACGATTATATTAATAAAAAGCCTGCAGGCAGAAACAGTAAAAAACAAGCACCGGCTAAAAAGCCCTTCCCAATCCTATTAGTAATTATTGCCTTGTTACTCGTTGGCGGTTTTGCTTACGGATTATGGTTTATAAAAAGTAATGCCGATCCTAAACTGGTAGAAAAACAAGCTAACCCTACGCCTGCAAAAAAAGTAGAAGTAGCGATACCACGCACGCCTGAGTTTATTAAAGAGATCAGAGAGCACGAAATTCAGGTTGAGGTAAAAGAAATTGAGCAAAAAGGCCCGTATGTTATGCAGTGCGGATCGTTTAAAACTCATGCACAAGCCGAATCACTTAAAGCTAAAATAGCATTTGCAGGGCTAATTTCTGAAATAAAAGAAGCAAAAGGCAGCAATGGTATTTGGTACAAAGTACGCTTAGGCCCTTATAAAACCAAACGCCAAGCCGAAAGCGATAAGAACAAACTTAAACGTGTAAAAATAGTCGGCTGCGGAATTTGGGGCTGGACTTGAAAATAAACCATTCACCCATATAACCTCATCATAATCGTTTTTTACGAGTTGCCACTGCAACTCGATGATGAGGAATAACATGACCACTATTGTAAGTGTACGCCGCGGCGACAAAGTAGTAATCGGCGGCGATGGCCAAGTTTCACTTGGCAATACCGTAATGAAGGGCAATGCCCGTAAAGTTCGACGTCTTTATAATGGCAAAGTAATCGCTGGTTTTGCTGGCGGTACTGCTGATGCCTTTACCCTTTTCGAACGCTTCGAAAGCAAACTAGAAATGCACCAAGGTAACCTAACCAAAGCTGCAGTAGAAATGGCCAAAGATTGGCGCAGCGATAGAGCCCTGAGAAAACTTGAAGCCCTTCTTGCTGTTGCCGATGAAACCGCCTCTTTAATCATTACCGGTAACGGCGATGTTGTGCAGCCAGAAAACGACCTAATTGCAATTGGCAGCGGCGGCAACTTTGCCCAATCAGCAGCTACTGCTCTATTAGAAAATACAGATTTAAGCGCTCGTGAAATAGTAGAGAAAAGCTTAACTATTGCAGGCAATATCTGCGTATTTACTAATAACTTCCAAACAATCGAAGAATTATAATAGGAATTGCTATGTCTGCTATGACTCCAAGAGAAATCGTTCACGAGCTCGATCAACATATTATTGGCCAAGCTAAAGCTAAAAAAGCAGTCGCTATTGCACTTCGCAACCGCTGGCGCCGCATGCAACTTAATGATGATTTGCGCAGCGAAGTTACACCAAAAAATATTTTAATGATTGGTCCTACAGGTGTGGGTAAAACTGAAATTGCACGTCGTTTAGCAAAATTAGCCAATGCACCATTTATTAAAGTAGAAGCGACTAAATTCACTGAAGTGGGTTATGTTGGTAAAGAAGTTGAAACCATCATTCGTGATTTAGTTGATGTTTCGATTAAAATGACACGTGAGCAACAAACTAAAAAGTTTAAGCACCGCGCCGAAGAAGCTGCAGAAGAGCGTATTTTAGATGCACTTTTACCACCAGCGAAAGATCAATACGGTGAAACACAGCGTGATGATAATTCATCAACTCGTCAAACGTTCCGTAAAAAACTACGTGAAGGTCAGCTTGATGATAAAGAAATCGAAATTGATTTAGCGCAAGCACAGCCAAATGTAGAAATTATGGCGCCTCCTGGTATGGAAGATATGACCAACCAGCTACAAAGCATGTTTCAAAACATGGGTGGCGACAAGCGCACTAAGCGTAAGTTAAAAATTAAAGAAGCCTTCAAGCTATTAACGGAAGAAGAAGCCGCTAAATTAGTTAACCCTGAAGAGCTAAAAGAGCAGGCTATTTTTGCAGTAGAGCAAAATGGTATTGTGTTTATTGATGAAATAGACAAAATTTGTAAGCGTGGCGATTCGTCAGGCCCGGATGTTAGCCGTGAAGGCGTACAACGCGACCTGCTACCGCTAATTGAAGGTTCAACTGTAAATACTAAGCACGGTATGGTTAAAACTGACCACATGTTATTTATTGCCTCGGGTGCATTTCAAATGTCTAAACCATCAGACATGATCCCAGAGCTGCAGGGTCGTTTACCAATTCGTGTAGAGCTTGAGGCTCTCACTGCTGATGACTTTAAGCGTATTCTTACAGAGCCTCATGCTTCACTTACTGAGCAACAACGCGAACTTCTTAAAACTGAGCAAGTTGATGTTGAGTTTAGCGACGATGCCATTGAGCGTATTGCTAAAGCTGCTTGGCAAGTAAACGAAAAAACCGAAAACATCGGTGCTCGTCGTTTGCATACTGTTATGGAAAGATTAATGGAAGAAATTTCATACGATGCTTCTGAAAAAGCAGGCTCGTCATTAGTAATCGATGCCGCTTATGTTGAAAAACACTTAGGTGCATTAGTAGAAGATGAAGATTTAAGCCGCTTTATTTTATAAGCTAGGCATAAATACTATACTCTAAGCCTCCACATTGGGGGCTTTTTAATGGGATATATAAAATGAAACACGTAACAAAAGTACATTATCACAGTGTAAGTAAAAACCTAGATGTTTACTTTGATGATGACAGTAAAACTATATTTAGCTGCGAATTTTTACGTGTTCACTCCCCTTCAGCAGAAGTACAAGGTCATGGCTCTGGCCCAATGAAGTTAGTACTTAATAAGCAAGCTGTAGGAATAAAAAACATAGTGCCGGTTGGTCATTATGCTCTGCGTTTAGATTTTGATGATGGCCATAATAGTGGGCTGTTTAGCTGGCGCTACTTTGAAAAGCTACAACAGCAACAAGATACGTTATGGAGCGAATATTTAGCGCGGGTAACTGAACACGAAGAAAGTAAAGATAGCGTGCCTATAAAGTTTATTCCTTGAACTTTATAGGCACGCACTTAAGCGTCATTACACCTTAAATTTATCAATTGCAGTAAACAGGACGCGTGCTTGCTCAGACACTTCTTCACTTGTCTGCGCATTATTAGCAGCATGTCCCGAAGCATCTTGTGCAATATCTCTTATACGTACCACGTTTTTATTTACCTCAGACGCTACCTGACTTTGCTCATCAATCGCAACGGCTATTTGGGTACTCATTTCCATAATAGTTTGTACATCTTCGGTAATAGCACCAAGTAGCTCACCCGCTTTAATTGCTTGAGATGCGCTTTCATCTCCTTGTGAACGGCACTGGTGCATAATGCTAACGACCTCTTGAGTGCGTTGTTGAAGGGTATTAATAATTCCTTCTATTTCACTAGTAGACTCTTGCGTGCGCTGAGCAAGTGAGCGAACTTCATCTGCCACTACCGCAAAACCACGCCCTTGTTCTCCAGCTCTAGCCGCTTCAATTGCAGCATTAAGTGCTAATAAGTTTGTTTGATCTGCAATGGCGCGGATCACATCAAGCACTGAGCCAATGGTTTCACCGTCTTTTTCTAGTTGCGATACAACATTTGATGCATTCCCTAACGAACTAGATAAATCTCTAATATGCTTAACCGTTGAGTCAACTTCGTTACGCCCTTGCTGTGCGCTTAAGTTGGTTGACTCTGCTTTTTTAGCAGCCGCTTCAGTATTATGAGAGATATCTTGAATAGTTGCCTGCATTTGCGTAGCAGCTGTTGCTACCATGTCTGCCTCATGTAATTGCTCTTGCATACCAGAGCTTGTAGCTGCAGTACTTTCAGATAAGTGCTCAGTAGCCACATTTAGTGTATTTAAAGCAGTGTTAACTTCATTAATCAGATTTTTAAAATCACCAATTAAACTATTAAAGTCTATGGTCATGGTGGTGATTTCGTCTTTGCCTGTTTGTTCAATCATCACACTTAAATCATTATTACGACGAATATCGTTAATGGTGTGATAAACACGCTCAATAGGTACAATAATGGAATGGCTCGTAAAATAAACTAGCGCCAATACAATCACACCTGCAATTACAAATACTAAAATAGCTAAAAATTGAGCCTGCTCTACACTTTGCTCAACTTGTAACTTAGTGTCTTTAACGATTTGCGAAACAATTGCATCGCTTTTATCTACGCTATCGCGCATTACCCCAAGCGCGCCTGACTCAAGATCTAGCCCAAGTTCAGTTTGCGCCTGCACAAGTGTTTTAAACTCGCTTTGATATGTATCAATCAGAGGATTAATTTGTGTTTTATAGTCGCTTGGAAGTTGCGCTGCAGCTATCTGCTGTTTAAATGTATTAATTCCCTCGTTAAAACGCCCTAGGTACTTAATATCAAATCTCAGCATAAAATCTTTTTCTGAGCGCCTTAATTGCAGCATTGACGACAATAATTGGTAATTTTGCTGCTCTTTTAATAGTTGCTCAACTTCATGTACCGAACTTCTAAGCTTGCCATACAACCCGTCAGTAGGGGTTAGGCCTATCTCTTTTTGAAACTTAACAACAGTTTTAAAATCATTATTATAGCTACTTATTAGTTGCTCAAAGCGCTGAACTTGCCCCTGCTCGATACCTTGTTTAGCCATCAACTGTTTTAACTTTTTTACTTTATCACTTAACTGTTCAAAATCCGTTTCAAATGCAGTTAACGCGTCTTCTTGTTTATAAAACAAGAAGTTTTTTTCATGTTTACGCAATGCTAATGCATGCACGTTAAGCTCTTCTGCTAATTGAATAGTCTTGTTTAAACTAAGGGTTGTACGTGATTCAAAAATAATCACGCATAAAAGAAGCACCATCGCTAAACCAACAACTACAGCGTTTAATTGTAAACGTCGTTTAATAGTTAAGTTTTGTAAAAAATTCATCGTAAACGCCTTTGTTAAATATGCATTTACAGTATAGCTTATTGAATGCAGCTATCTCATTAACTTAACCTTTTTTTTACTTAAATGCGGTTTTAAAAAATGTTTTATTATAGATTAACACTTCCCCATAATCCGCTATGTAATGACTGAGTATTACCCCACTGCTTTTTGAGGAGCCAATCAATTAATGGTGCAGGATCACTTGGATAGTTAATTTGCTTGTTTTGCGGTGCACTGTTCCAGTCATCAAGTGCTTGTGGGTTTAAGTAATTCATAACATGCGCCATTCCCATCGCAAGCAATGTTTGAGCGTTTGCCCCTTGTTCAAATTGCCCGTCTAACGGCTTTAATAAAAGTTTTTTACCTAACTTTAACGCCTCACTAGCCAACTCAAACCCTGCATTACCAATCACACCACTGGTATTTGCTAAGTCATTTAAAAAACCAGTACGAGAAGGAGATCGTAAATGTATATGCCCAATTGATTTATCCTGTGCATGTGGGTGGTAACAATAAAACTCTTTTTCAGGAAAATCTTTCAAATAGTCAATAATACTATCTAGGTTCTCAAACGGTAAATACACCAATACTTTGTTCATAACAGCAACCGGATTACCATGTTCATGATTTGCAATAAACGGTGGAATAATATTGTGCGCAAAAGGTTGCCAATGTACGCCTAAATAGGTATTTGCAGGTGCATAGTTTTTAATAAGAGACTTTCTTAATATGCCACGGCCAAACATCGGTACGCTGTCTGATAAAAATGCAGCTTGATGACTTATCCCCACCACCGGTATGCCTGATCGCTTTGCAGCCCAAGCCGATACAGGTTCAAAATCGTTAAGTACAAAGTCATACTGTTTTACGTCGAAGGCTTTTATATCTCTGACTAACTTACACACTCTGGCCTTTTTAAGTGTTTGTAGCGCTTTAACTTGCCCGTTTTGAGTGCTAAACGATAAACCGCGAAATGTTTTATAGTCAGAAAACTCATGCATATCGAAGTAATCTTTATTCGCACGCCCTGAAAAAACATAATCTACGTCTATCCCTAAATCATTAAAGCGACTAGCCATAACCCGAGCGCGAGTTATGTGCCCATTGCCAGTACCTTGTACCCCATACAATATCTTCATACAGGCACCACCAGCATTAATGCACATAAGCCACATGAACTACCAATAGCTGCTCCAATAATGATATCCGCCGGAAAATGTACACCCAATACCACTCTAGACAATGCAACACCAGCAGCCCACGCAAAGAAAAGTAAGCCTAATTCAGGGAAGAAGTGGCTCAAAATAGTCGCTACCAAAAATGCAGCCGCACTGTGCCCAGACGGTAAGCTAAACTTATCGCTTGGCACAATATAGGCATTTGTTACTAAACAATCACATGGACGAATACGCGCAAAACGATTTTTGGCTAAAAAATAAATTGGCCTCTCAATAACAAAACCTAATAGTACCGTAGCAGGAAGTAATTGATGTTGTTCATTACTACTTAGCCACCACACTGCTGCACATAGTAATAAGTAAAGCGCCCCATCTCCGCTTTTTGAAAAACCAAGCGCTGCTGTTTTGAGCCATTTAGGCGAATTGTAATTAAATAAAGTTAAAAACAATTGCTCATCCATTTGAGCTACCTTTTTAAGCACACTGTTATTAGTCATCACTTACTCCTAGCTGCATAATATCTGAACACTGTTTTAGCTTAGGTGTTGTAAATAACAATTGAGTGACGCTTTTAAGACACTATTGTTGCTATTGATGATCTTGCGCGTATTTTGCTTAAATTTACTGCTATTAAGTCGTTGTTATTGCTTATAAGGAGGGTATACTGAGTTATAACCTAATGTATCTTTTGAGGATAAAATAATGGATTACAGCACTTCTGATTTATGCGATCACTTTGCCGATGTGGTTGACGTGCTTGAACCTATGTTCATAAACTTTGGTGGACGTCATACCTTTGGCGGCCGCATTAAAACAGTTAAATGTTTTGAAAATAACGAACTGATCCGTGAATTACTTTCTCAAGATGGTACAGGCTCAGTTCTTTTAATTGATGGCGGTGGCTCAACACGCCGTGCGCTTATTGATATAGAGCTTGCCGAACTTGCCTTTGAAAACAACTGGCAAGGTATTGTTGTTTATGGTGCTGTGCGCCATGTTGACGAACTTGAAGACCTAGATTTAGGTATTCAGGCTATTGCATCTATTCCGGTTGCTGCAGATAGCGAAGGCGCGGGTGAAGATGGCATAGGTGTTAACTTTGCAGGCGTTTCGTTTTTTGATGACGATTTTATTTATGCCGACAGCACTGGCATTGTTTTATCTGCTGAAGAACTAGAATTGGAAATCGTAGAAGTATAACGTGACCAGTTACTTAACAGTATATGATGAAAGCGCGGTTAAGGCTCTTTGCACTACCCGCGCAAACGAAACTAAAGCTTGGCAGTCAATGGCCCTGCTAGACACCCAAGTAAACGTTCAACAAGCACTAATAGATGCAGCTCAATTTGGCATTCGCTATGTATTACTTGGTATTTGTGAAGATATCGGTCCCAGAGCAAATTTAGGAAATAAAGGTGCCCACCAAGCTTGGCCTGCCTTTTTAAAGCGCTTTTTAAATCAGCCTCATAATCAATTTATTGCAACTCAAAAAATATTACTACTTGGTGAAGTTAATACCACTGATTTAATGCTGCAAAGTAACCCGCTAAGTGCAAAACAGCCTGAGCAATTAACTCAGTTGCGTGAACTTTGCAGGCAGCTTGATGAACGTGTAGAAGCCGTTTTAAGTTTAATCTTTAAAGCTGGTCTTGAGCCTATTGTAATAGGGGGCGGACATAATAACTGCCTAGGTATTATTAGAGCTTTGAGTAAACACAGCCAAAACCCTATCAACGCTATAAATTTAGATCCTCATGCCGATTTCAGACCATGTGAAGGACGCCATAGTGGAAATGGCTTTACCTACGCCTATGACGAGCAGCACTTAAATAACTACCATGTAATTGGGTTACACGAACTTAAAAATAATCAGGCAACACTTGATGCAATGGCCCAAGCCAATCACAGTTTTACTAGTTATCAAGCAATTGCAGTAAGAAGAGAAATAACGCTAAGTAGCGCTGTCACTCATGCACTTAACAACACCGATAATTATGCACTAGGTATTGAGGTTGATTTAGATAGTATAACTTACATGCCAGTAAGCGCTTATAATTGCAGTGGTTTTAGTGTTGCTGATGCTGAACATTTTGTACATTTAGCCGCTAGTAATCGCCGCGCTAAGTATTTACATTTATGTGAAGCAGCGCCTAGCCAACACCCTAACGGTTTAGACGCTGGAGCTGAGCATACAGGGCAAGTATTAAGTGCGCTGACAAATAGCTATTTACAAGCTAAAGAGCAATAAACAGCGCTTCCCCTGTAAAATTATTTAAGCTAGTTACTTAGCTAAATCCATACGCCACTGCTTCAACCAACTCATCAAACCAATACTACTTAACGGATGACCAAAGTAATAACCTTGAGCGGCATACGCCTTTAAACTTTTGACAAATTTTAGTTGTTCAAGAGTCTCTACGCCTTCAAATATGACTTTAGTCTTTTGTTGGTTATGCATTTCAACCATGCCACTTACTAAGCTACGTATGTTGTTTTGATTGCTAAAATCAGCAGTAAGCGAGGGCGCCACTTTAATATATTCTACAGCCAAACTTGGTAACTTAGAAAGCAGCACAGGGTTATCACCTAAGCCATCAACACATACTTTTAAGCCAATATTATTTAACCTAGCAATCATCGCTCGGCCTTTATCATCAAGGCTTGTGAATATATGTAAAGGGCATTCAACTATTAAGTCGCCCGGCTCTAATTGATGCTCACTTATTACCGAATCTACAAATTCAACAAATTCTTCGTTGAGCATTTCAGGGCCAAACACATTAATACTCAGTGGTACAGTAATACCTTCAATCCTCAATGCCATTGCGAGCTCTGCTGCTCGCTCTATCACAAACTTAGCTAATGGATAAGCAAGCCCTGCAATTCTTATATCATCAATAAAACGATTAGCAGATAAAATCCCCTGTTTAGGGTGCTGCCAACGCAGTAACAATTCTAAAAATTCTATCTGGCCACCGTTATTACAAATAACGGGTTGAAAATAAAGCTCAAGCTCACTAGCAAAATCAATATTAGTAAGCTCTTTTAAGCGCGCCTGCTGCTCTAGCTGCTCTACCATCATTTGCTGATGATAAGGCACTACTTTTCGATTTGGGTGGCTATCAAGGGCAAGATAAGCAAACGATATTAAATTATCAAAGTTATTGTCTTGTTCATCACAATTTACATAACTAGCGCGGGCTTTTACCTCTACCGTACAGTTAGCTACATTAAAAGGCTTAAGCGTTGCCCCTAATATTTGCTCAATCACTATTTCATGAAAGTGTTTTTGATTTGCTAAGCTACAAATAAATGCAAAGTTTAATCCGCCTAAATGGGCTAGCTTTTCATGAGTGTTTATAGGTACTATTTCATCACTTACTAATAATTCTTTAATTCTATTAGCAGTTTGCGCTAACAGAATATCGCCAAAGTCGCGGCCTATATGTTGGTTAACTTGCTCAAACCCCTCAAGGCGGATAATAACTAAAGCTGCGTTTATATGGTTGTTTTCACACCAATGGTAGTAACCTTGGCGTAGCTGCTTTTTATTCGCAAAAATAGATAATGGCGATTCTTCAATAAACGCCTCATCAATACTTTGAGGTTCTATAACAACCTCTTTTACTGCACTTTCGTCATTTAAAAAACCAACGATGGCTAATAATAATATGGCAACTACAACCCAAAAAAGTGGTACTTCTAATAATAGATGAGCCGAAAATAAAACAACAAATAATAGCCCGGCAGCAGCACTGACAATAATCATGCTCCAGTTATTTCGCTCAAAAGCCTGCCACAAATGAAAGCAAAAACCAAAAGCCAGCAAAATAGCTAACCAAGCCGCACCACTACTTAAAATGGCTAATCCAACCACTCCAGTGCACAAATAACTAAATTTAATACTGATATTTTTAACCGAAAATAACGTAGCGATCATCGCCATTAAAAGCGAACCACTAAAAAAAATCGGAAAGTTACTGTCAGTCAAAATACTCAAGCTTACGCCACTCCATTAGCCATAAAATTCAATAAAAGCATGTTAATTATGAACAAAAATAATACAAACTAATTAATTCTACCCAAAATCCATAGATTTAACAGTTTATTTACGCCAAATTGGTAACTTAATTGCGATGGGTGGCCTATTTGCCAATGTGCAATATCAGCCCTTGCTCCTACTTTTAGCACGCCCCTATCATTTAAACCAAGTGCTAATGCGGCATTGCGCGTTACACCTGCAAGCGATTGCTCTGGTGTTAACCTAAACAAAGTACACGCCATATTCATCATCAACTGTAGCGAGCATAAAGGTGAAGTACCCGGGTTAAAGTCACTCGCAATGGCAATGGGCACTTTGTATTTTTGTAATAACTCAATGGGTGGTAACTGAGTTTCTCGTAAAAAATAAAATGCACCGGGGAGTAACACAGCAATAGTCCCTGCTTGCGCCATTGCTTTTACACCATCCTCATCAAGGTATTCAATATGATCAGCCGACAAACCTTTAAATTTGGCCACCAGCTGTGCACCACGCTGATTAGATAGCTGCTCTGCATGGCATTTTATTGGTAGGTTATACTTTTTAGCGGCTTCAAACACTTGCTCGGTTTGCTCATAGCTAAAACCCACATTTTCACAGAATACATCAACAGCATCTGCAAGGTTATTTGCAACCACTTGCTCAAGCATATCGGTGCAAACTAAATTAATAAATTCATCAGTACGCCCTTTATACTCAGGTGGTAAAGCATGCGCCCCTAAAAAGGTGGTTATAATATCAATAGGATGATGTTCACCCAATAAGCGGGCTACTTCGAGTATTTTAAGCTCATTTTTAACATCAAGCCCATAACCTGATTTAATCTCAACAGTTGTGACTCCTTCAGCAAGTAAGGTGTTTAAGCGATCTTTACCATCAACAAAGAGGTGCTCACGATCAGCTAAGCGCGTGGCTGCGACTGTACTCGCTATACCGCCACCTTGAGCAGCAATTTGCTCATAGCTTACACCCTGCAAGCGTTGTTCAAATTCTTGTGAGCGAGAGCCCGCAAATACTAAGTGTGTATGGCAATCTATAAGCCCTGGCGTTAACCACTGTCCTTTAATACTGAGTGTTGGTGTTGCAAATACATCAAAACTTGGTAAATCAGATTGCTTACCTAACCACGCAATCTTGCCATTTTTTATGGCCAAGGCTGCATTTTCTATTGCTCCATAAGGAGCATCTATAGCGGTGTCCATAGTGGCAATATTGGCATCAGTAATTAGTAAGTCGATGTCACCTAGCTCATTGTTTGATATTTTATTTTGCATATTCAACTCCTTAACTTGCTTAAAATACAGTCTAACAACCCACCTTGTATATACAAGGCAATTGTGTCATCTTAACTAACATTGTTTATTATAAATACAGCTCGCTTTTTCAATGACAACACCTAAATTTGCTCAAATAAAACAATTTATTGTCGATAAAATTAAAAATGGATCGTGGCAAGAAGATCAGCGCGTTCCTTCAGAAAATGAGTTAAGCAGCCAATTTAGCGTTAGCCGTATGACAGCACGCCGTGCTTTAAGCGAGCTTACCGATGCGGGTATTTTAACCCGCAGCCAAGGTTTAGGTACGTTTGTAGCGAGTTTTAAATCGCAGTCATCATTACTGGAAATAAAAAATATTGCCGATGAGGTCAAAGAACGTAATGGCCGCTATAGCTGTAGTGTACATATTCTCGAATCTATTAATGCTATCGCGCCTATTGCAATTGCACTTGGGGTAGAAATAGACAGCGTGGTTTATCGCAGCGTACTTGTACACAACGAAAACGAAAAACCACTGCAAGTTGAAGAACGCTTTGTAAACCCTGAGCTTGCAAAAGATTATTTGCAGCAAGATTTTACATTACTCACTCCTCACGAATATTTATCGAACGTGGCTCCACTTACACAAGCCCGCCATACCGTGGAAGCTATTATGCCAAATAACGAAATGTGTCAATGGCTTAATTTGTACAACGAAGAACCTTGTCTACAAGTAATCCGCCGTACATGGTCATCCAAAGGCATTGTTAGCTTTGCACGACTTGTATCGCCTGGGAGTAAATACCGCTTAGGTGGGCATTTAACATTTAAAAAATAACCTGAATGCAAAATAAAAAATTATATCAAGCACAGTTCAGATTAAATATAAAACGCTTTAAAAGGCGTTTTTTAAAAGCCGATTACCTTGTATATACAACAGGAGTAAAATATGGACAGTCGATTAGATAAAACACGTATAATACGTGCTCCTCATGGCGAAAAAATAAGCGCTAAGAGTTGGCAAACGGAAGCTGCTAAACGCATGCTAATGAATAATTTAGACCCTGATGTTGCTGAGCATCCGCATTCACTGGTGGTATATGGTGGAATTGGTAGAGCGGCGCGCGACTGGCCTAGTTTTGATAAAATTATAGACACACTCGATAGACTCGAAAACGACGAAACCCTCCTTGTACAATCGGGTAAACCGGTAGGCGTATTTAAAACCCACTGCAATGCACCTCGCGTTCTTATTGCCAATTCAAACCTAGTGCCACACTGGGCAAATTGGGAGCACTTTAACGAGCTCGATAAAAAAGGTTTAATGATGTACGGGCAAATGACGGCAGGCTCTTGGATTTACATTGGCTCGCAAGGCATAGTACAAGGCACCTACGAAACCTTTGTTGCTATGGCAAAACAACATTTTTCTGGTAACGCAAAGGGTAAATGGGTATTAACCGGCGGGCTTGGCGGTATGGGTGGTGCGCAACCATTAGCTGCAACAATGGCAGGCTTTAGCGCTCTGGTAGTTGAATGTGACGAAACCCGTATCGATTTTCGAATTAAAACGGGCTACGTTGATGCTAAAGCCACAAATCTTGAACATGCACTGCAATTAATTACCGATGCCTGTGTAAAAGGTGAAGCGTTATCGGTGGGTTTACTCGGTAATGCAGCCGACGTATTTACAGCTCTTGCTGCCAGCGATATTACTCCCGATATTGTAACCGACCAAACCTCAGCACACGACCCTCTCAATGGCTACTTGCCACAAGGTTGGAGCATGGAGCACGCGGCTAAAATGCGAGAGCAAGCGCCACAAACAGTTGTAAAAGCCGCTAAACAATCAATGGCTGTGCAAGTAAAAGCTATGTTAGCGCTACATAAAGCTGGGGCTGCAACAACCGATTACGGTAATAATATTCGCCAAATGGCATTTGATGAAGGCGTAACTAACGCGTTCGACTTCCCTGGCTTTGTACCTGCTTATATTCGCCCTCTATTTTGTGAGGGCATAGGTCCATTTAGATGGGTTGCACTTTCGGGTGACCCAGAAGATATTTACAAAACTGACGCTAAAGTAAAAGCACTCATCCCCAATGATAAACATTTGCATAATTGGCTAGATATGGCACGAGAGCGTATTCAATTTCAAGGATTACCTGCACGCATTTGCTGGGTAGGTTTAAAAGATAGAGCCCGCCTTGCCATCGCTTTTAACGAGATGGTTAAAAATGGCGAACTCAAAGCCCCTGTAGTTATTGGCCGCGATCACCTCGATTCGGGTTCTGTTGCCAGCCCCAACCGAGAAACCGAAAGCATGTTAGATGGCTCAGATGCTGTATCAGATTGGCCATTACTTAATGCTTTATTAAACACCGCTGGCGGTGCTACCTGGGTATCACTGCATCATGGCGGCGGCGTAGGAATGGGATTTAGCCAGCACTCTGGCGTGGTTATTGTTGCCGATGGTAGTAATGAAGCAAAAGAGCGAATAGGGCGCGTGCTTTGGAACGACCCCGCCACAGGCGTAATGCGACATGCCGATGCAGGTTACGACATTGCAAAAAATTGTGCTAAAGAACAAAACTTAGATTTACCTATGCTAAACAAGGAATAGTCATGATTTCACACACTCTCACACCCGGACACCTTGATTTAAACACACTGAGAAAAATTAACGATTCAGCTGTTAATTTAAGTTTAAAAAGCAGCGCCGAGGCACAAATAGCAGCCAGTGCACAAACCGTTCAAAATGTAATAAACGAGCACCGCACCGTATACGGAATTAACACAGGTTTTGGATTATTAGCCAATACTAAAATAGCCGATAGCGAGCTTGAGTTACTTCAGCGCAGCATTGTTCTTTCGCATGCTGCGGGTATTGGCGAATACATGGATGACAGTACCGTAAGGCTAATGATAACCCTTAAAGTAAATTCGCTTTCGCGCGGTTACTCTGGTATTCGATTGCAAGTAATTCAATTTTTTATGCAGCTATTAAAAAGTGAAGTGTATCCGTGTGTGCCAAAAAAAGGTTCTGTTGGCGCATCGGGCGATTTAGCCCCCCTAGCCCACATGTGCTTGGTGCTATTAGGCGAAGGCCAAATGCGCTATCAAGGCGAGGTTATTAGCGCAAGCCAAGGCCTAAAAATAGCGGCGCTTGAGCCCCTTACACTTGCTGCAAAAGAAGGCTTAGCATTATTAAATGGCACACAAGCGTCTACTGCATTTGCATTACAAGGTTTATTTAGAGCCGAGAATTTATACACGCAAAGCTGCGTTATTGGCGCTATAAGTATTGAAGCTGCCAAAGGAAGCCGTGCACCATTTGATGCCCGTATTCATGATATTCGAGGCCAACGTGGACAAATAGATACTGCTCGCGTATTTAGAGAGCTTCTCAGTGAACACTCTGAAATTAGTCAATCTCACGTAAATTGTGAAAAAGTACAAGACCCTTACTGCTTACGCTGCCAACCTCAGGTACTCGGCGCATGTTTAACACAAATACGCCAAGCCGCAGAGGTGCTTTTATGTGAATCAAACGGGGTGACCGATAACCCCCTGGTGTTTGCTGATGTTGGCGATATTATTTCAGGTGGAAATTTTCATGCAGAGCCAGTGGCTATGGCAGCCGATAATTTAGCAATTGCGATTGCTGAAATTGGCGCATTGGCCGAGCGACGCATAGCCTTGCTAATTGATTCAAACCTCTCAACCTTGCCACCCTTTTTAGTAGAAAACGGTGGGGTAAATTCTGGCTTTATGATTGCCCAAGTAACCGCCGCCGCACTTGCATCAGAAAACAAATCACTCGCGCATCCTGCCTCTGTAGACAGCTTGCCAACATCAGCAAATCAAGAAGATCATGTCTCTATGGCAACCTTTGCTGCTAGGCGCTTAAATGAAATGGCCAATAACACCCAAGGCGTATTGGCTATTGAATGGCTAGCCTCCGCCCAAGGGCTTGAGTTTAGAGCACCACTTAAAGCATCTGAGCAAGTAGAAAAGGCCAAAGCACTACTACGTAAGCATGTTAGCTACTACGACAAAGACCGCTACTTTGCCCCTGATATTGAATCTGCAAATATGCTTTTAGCGCAGGGTGTATTGTGTGGCTTTGTTATAGATAACCCGCTGCCATCAGCACATTAAATTGTGTGCTGATAACTAAATCCTAATGCTTCAATGGCTGAGCCCAGCACTTTTCGCTCAGCCACTTCATCGCTTATAAAGGTAGGCATTTCACCGCCATGCTGTGCACACTTTAGTTCATAATAATTCGCTTTAGTCGGATGTGACGGATTAACTACATTGTAAATATTTTGCCCCGTATTAAAATTTTCGATTACCGAAAAAATAGCATTTATTACATCTTGCTGGTGCACCATATTAACCACTTGTTGGCTCGATGTGTTTAGCTCTTTACCTGCAACAAAACGACCAGGCTCACGATTTGGCCCAAGGAGCCCAGCTAAACGCAGTACTTTACCGTCTTGTTCGAGTACTTGCTCTTCAGCATCGTATAGTTTTATTTGTCGCTCATTTGTACACGATATCTCACTGCTTTCGCTATAAACACCAGCTTCTTGGTCATACACCCCAGTAGATGAGCACAATATAAAGCCTTTTGAATTTAACTGCTTAGCAAGATTAAGTGCTGATGCTAAAATCTCTGGATAGTTACTTTGCGTGTTACGGCTACGTGGAGGTATAGCGCACACCCAATAGGCATCGCGCAAATCCACTTCGTGTTTTAGCTTGTTATTAACCAATGTAAATTGACGCTGAAAATCATCGCTATGCTCAACACTTTGGTGAGTGCCTTGTACTTCCCAACCCGCGTGTTTAGCTTGTACGCACAAAGCATGACCAAGCCAACCAGCTCCTAGTACTACTAATTTATTAGCTTTAGTTTCCATTTTTTGCATAACCCTTCATTTTAAACGCATAATTAGTGTTTTCTATCTAACTTCGTAGCGATTTTAAGTAAGATATGATTAGATATAACTTACTAAATAACAATAATACGTACACTCATGCTAAATAATTTATCATTACGGAAGAAAATATTATTATTGATTGGTGGAACGATCACAGTTTTACTGATAATTGCCTCAACTTTTTTTGTTAAACATATCGCAGATCTTTCCCGAGTTAACATAGAGCGCGAAGCACAAAGCTACCTACAAAGCGAACAACTATCAATGCAAAGCTACTTTGCAATGTACGGTAAATTGGTGTCGACTTTTGTAAATAACCCGCATTTAGTCAACTTTTTTGAAAATTGGAATGTGCGTGATCAACCAATTAAAAATGCACCAGGTTACAGCGAAGTAAACCAAGATTTTGTGCGTATTAGCTCAAATGATGAAAACGTATTATCAGCCTTTTTTGCTTCAGCAACCACTGGTGAATATTTTAAAGAAAACGAACGTACCAGTCAGTACAACGGCCAACCTTACTATGCTTATAAGCGTGGTTGGTGGCAAGAAGCTTTGCAAATCAACAAGCTTTACGTGGGGCCAATTTCGGTTGACTTAACTACAGGTGTGGCATCAGCAGTAGTTCAACAACCAGTATATAACGCGCATCGTAAACTCATAGGTATGGGCGGTGTTGATCTGCAGCTAAATAAAATTAACGATATGGTCGAAGACATTCGTTTTAATGGTCAAGGCTACGGGTTTTTGCTCGACGGCAATCAAAAAGTAGTACACTTTTCAAAAGCCACAGGCCATAAATTATCTATTACCGACGAAGGCCCTAAAGGTAAAGAAGGGCTCGACGGCCTAGAACAACAATTTGCAAATACATCTGGCTTTAAAAGTCTAAACACTCAAATGCGCAATAACCTTGAGGGTAGCCAACTGGTTACTTTAAAAGGTGAAGAGTTTTATGTGGTTTACCACCGTTTGCAACTAGAGCAGCCTTATTTAGATTGGTACGTAGGGATACTTATTCCTACCAGCATGATTGAAGCGCCAGTAAATGCAGCCGTTACTACCACCATTACAGCTGTAATTATTATGCTTGTTATTATTTTAGCCATGATTTTGTGGGCTACTCAAATGATCTCGCAGCCTATCACAACACTTACTAACATCATGCGTGATATAGCATCGGGTGAAGGCGATTTAACGCAAAAAATTAATATCGACAGTAAAGATGAAGTGGGCCAGTTGGCTAATCATATGAACACCTTTATTGATAAACTGCGTGCCATGATGCTCGAAACCGCCGCACAAGCAGAGCAATTAACTAATGCAGCAGCGCAGCTTAGGCGCGTATCTGAGCAAACAAATACTGAAATACAGCAAGAAAAACAACAAGTAGATAGCGTAAGCGCTGCGGTTACCGAAATGGCCAGTACCGTACTTGAAATTTCACGTAATGCGCAGCACACCAACAGTGCTGCCGAAGAAGTGCAAGCCATTACAGCAGAAGGGGCTAATCGTTCAACGCAAGCACAAAAAGTAATGACCGAGCTTGCACTTCACATAGGTGAAGCATCTAAAGTAGTGGCAGGCCTTGAGCAAGAAAGTAATAACATAGGTGCATTAGTTGATGTAATTAACTCCATTGCCGATCAAACTAACTTACTTGCTCTTAATGCAGCTATTGAAGCAGCCCGAGCTGGCGAGCATGGTCGTGGTTTTGCCGTGGTAGCTGACGAAGTACGCTCACTTGCAAGTCGTACGCAAGAATCTACCGACGATATTCGTAATATGATTTCTCGCTTGCAACAAATAGCGCAGCAAGCATCGGTAATGATGCTACAAGGCCAAGAGCAAACAGAAGGCTCAGTATCACAAACCAAAGAAGTACTTAGCTCACTGCAAAATATTGCGCAATCGGTTACTAAAGTACAAGACCAAAGCCACCAAATTGCCACCTCTACCGAGGAGCAAACTGTTGTTGCTGAAGATATTAATACCAGCCTATCGGCAATTAACAACTTAGTAAATAGTACAGCCGATCATGCTTATACACTTGCTGATGAAGCGCGTGATTTAAGCGATTTAGCTGCCGCACTTAATAAAACAGTAAACCAATTTAAGTTATAAAATATGGGGTAACAATGTAGAGCGCTAAGTATAAAACTTGTGCGCCTACTCCCCTTGTTTTTAATTTATTTAGCACCATATCTTTACAACTTGCGGCTATTTTTAGCGTAATTAAATCAGTTAAAGCGATTTTTTCGCATCAGATCAAAATTTTCTGTTTTAAATACACATCTTTTTGTTGAGATAGTTTGTTGTTTGCCAGAGTCTGGTATAGTAGCGCACGTAATAAACAGTGCTTTTTGGGCGCTTTAATACAAAATTGCTAATTAATATGTTCTACGTGTTATGTAAAAGCACATATTAATTACCAATTGTAAAAAATGGGTTAGCCGACACTCGGTTAACAAAGAATACATTGTAACGGTTTTATCATGATATCTAATTTATTTACCAAGATTTTTGGTAGTCGCAATGACCGCACTATTAAAAACCTAAGAAAGACGGTCGCGCTAATTAACGCGCTAGAAACGCAATTAGAAGCGCTTTCTGATGAAGATTTAAGAGCTAAAACAGCTGAGTTTAGAGAACGTTACGATAACGGACAAAGCCTTGACGACATTTTACCAGAAGCATTTGCAGTGGTACGTGAAGCGTCAAAGCGTGTAAATGGCATGCGTCACTTCGACGTACAGCTATTAGGTGGTATGGTTTTACATCAAGGTCGCATTGCAGAAATGCGTACCGGTGAAGGTAAAACACTAACAGCAACACTTCCAGCCTACTTAAATGGCTTAACAGGCAAAGGCGTACACGTAATTACCGTGAACGACTACCTTGCTAAACGTGATGCTGAAACAAACCGCGAGTTATTTGAGTTCTTAGGCCTAACTGTGGGCTGTAACGTACCTGGCATGATGCCACAGCAGAAAAAGCAAGCTTATACTGCTGACATTACCTACGGTACAAATAACGAATTTGGTTTTGACTACCTTCGTGACAACATGGCATTTAGCATTGATGAGCGCGTACAGCGTCCATTGTTTTATGCAGTAGTAGATGAAGTGGATTCAATCCTAATCGATGAAGCGCGTACACCACTTATTATTTCAGGTCCGGCTGAAGATAGCTCTGAGCTTTACATCGAAATCAACAAAATAGTACCGCTTTTAGAGCTTCAAGAAAAAGAAGACGAAGAAGGTGTTGAAGGCGATGGCGATTACACAATTGACGAAAAGTCTAAGCAAGTTCATTTAACTGAACGCGGCCAAATTAAAGTTGAAGACTTATTAACTGAACGTAACTTAATTGAAGAAGGCGACTCGCTTTACTCTGCAAGTAGCATTACCCTTTTAAGCCATGTATATGCAGCACTACGCGCTCATAAGCTTTATCAAAAAGATGTTGATTACGTTGTTAAAGAAAACGAAGTCATTATTATCGATGAGCATACAGGGCGTTCAATGGAAGGTCGTCGTTGGTCTGAAGGTTTACACCAAGCTGTTGAAGCTAAAGAAGGCGTAAAAATTCAAAACGAAAACCAAACACTTGCTTCAATCACTTTCCAAAACTACTTCCGTTTATACGAAACGTTAGCAGGTATGACAGGTACAGCCGACACTGAAGCATTTGAGTTTCAGTCAATTTATGGCCTAGATACCGTAGTTATGCCAACTAATAAGCCGATGATTCGTGATGATCGCGCCGATTTAGTTTACCTAACGCAAGAAGAAAAATACGAAGCTATTTTAATTGATATTAAAGATTGCCAAGAGCGCGGACAGCCTGTGCTTGTCGGTACTATTTCAATTGAAAGCTCTGAGTATTTATCACAGTTTTTACGCAAAGAAAAAATTAAGCACAATGTACTTAATGCTAAATTTCACGCGCAAGAAGCTGACATCGTATCTGATGCAGGTTTACCAGGCACTGTTACTATTGCAACCAACATGGCCGGTCGTGGTACCGATATCGTGCTTGGCGGCAACTGGAACAGCGAAGTTGAAAAACTAGAAAATCCAACAGATGAGCAAATTGCTGAAATTAAAGCAGCATGGAAAATTCGCCATGATGCAGTAATTGATGCTGGCGGTTTACACATCATCGGTACTGAGCGCCATGAATCGAGACGTATAGATAACCAATTACGTGGTCGTTCTGGTCGTCAAGGTGATGCCGGCTCTAGCCGTTTTTACCTATCAATGGATGATGCGCTAATGCGTATATTTGCCGGCGAGCGCATGACTAACATGATGCGTAAGCTAGGCATGCAACGAGGCGAAGCAATTGAGCACCCATGGGTAAACCGCGCAATTGAAAACGCACAACGTAAAGTAGAAGCACGTAACTTTGATGTACGTAAGCAACTACTTGAATACGATGATGTAGCAAACGATCAACGTCGTGTTGTTTACTCTCAGCGTAACGAACTGCTTGAAGAAGGCGATATTTCAGAAACTATCACGGCTATCCGTGGTGATGTACTTGCTGGTGTTATTGACCAGTACATTGCACCACAAAGTCTTGCTGAAATGTGGGATGTGCCTGGCCTCGAAGAGCGATTAAAACAAGACTTCTTAATTGAGCTACCAATTACTCAGTGGTTAGCCGATGACAATAAACTTTACGAAGAAAAACTTCGTGAACGTATTGAGCAAGCTGTTGAGCAGTCATACCAGCAAAAAGAAGAACAAGTTGGCGACTCTGTACTTCGCCAGTTTGAAAAAGCGATTATGCTACAAAGCCTTGATCAGCACTGGAAAGATCATCTTGCTGCAATGGATCACTTACGCCAAGGTATTCACTTACGTGGTTACGCGCAAAAGAATCCTAAGCAAGAGTACAAACGCGAGTCGTTTGAGCTGTTCTCTGAAATGCTTGAAAACTTAAAAGTTGATGTAGTTGGCATTTTAAGTAAAGTACAAGTACGTGCAGAAGAAGATGTTGAAAAAGTAGAAGAGCAACACCGTAAGAGTGAAAATGCTCCTCGCGAATACCAACATGAAGAAGCTGAGCACGTAGGCGGCGAAGCACCTCAAAGCGCAACCGTAATGGCTAGAACAGAGCCAAAAGTTGGCCGTAATGATCCGTGCCCTTGTGGTTCAGGTCAAAAATTCAAACAGTGTTGTGGTAAATTAAAATAACTACGCATTGTAAGTAATTAAAAAGCGACGCTAGCGTCGCTTTTTTTATGGAGTAAAAACATGACAATAAAAATAGTAAATGTAGCCGTAGGTGTTATTAAAAAAAACAATGCCATTTTTATTTGTAAGCGCGGTGATGAGCAACACCAAGGTGGCTTATGGGAATTTCCGGGTGGCAAAGTAGAGGCTGGCGAAAGCGTATTTGCAGCGCTTAAGCGAGAGCTAACAGAAGAAGTGGGGATCACAATTCACAGCTCTAGCCAGCTAATGGTGATTGAGCATGACTACGGCGATAAATGTGTAAAACTCGATATTCATGTCGTTAGTAATTTTAGTGGTGAAGCGCGTGGCGCTGAAGGACAACCAAGCGAATGGGTTGCCATTAGTGAGCTTAGTAACTACGACTTCCCTGCGGCTAACGCTGATATTATTGAAAAACTACAAGCTCGATACGCGTAGGTTAAATGAATACGTTAATTCAAAATAAATTAAGTGGGCTTTTAGCGCTAAACCCTGAGCTTACTCAGGTTAGCGTTATAGGTAGCGGCCACATAAATACGACGTGGCTGCTTAGTAATGCGTCGCAGCAATTTATTGTGCAAAAGCTCAATACCCATGTATTTAAACACCCTGTGCAACTCATTAATAATGCAAAATTAATTGAACAGCACTTATGCGCTAAACAGCAAAGTAACAGCTACCCGCTCGAGATTGTTAAACACATACGCACACGCAGCAATGAGTACTTAATAAGTATTGAAAACGAGCAATACCGAGTACTTAACTTTATTAGCCAAAGCTTTAGTGAAGATGTGGTTAAAACCATAGAGCAAGCACATCAGGCTGCTTTAGCATTTGGCACCTTTGTAAGCGCCCTTCACGATTTTGACGCCGCATCGCTTTACACTGTTATTGAGGATTTTCATAACTTAGCCATGCGCTTTGAGCAATTAAATTCAGCTATAAATACAAGTAGTGATAAGCGTCTCATTCGCTGTGAAAGCGAAATAGCCTTTTGCTTATCGCAGCAGCATTTAATTACAGAACTCAGTGATATAGCTGCCGACTTACCTATTCGGGTTTGCCATAACGACACTAAAATAAATAACATGCTGTATTGTAGTAATACGCATAAAGCAAAAGCGGTTATCGATTTAGATACCTGTATGTCAGGGTTTTTACTGTATGATTTTGGTGACATGGTACGTACATTTTGTTGCGCTGAGGCAGAAGACTCGACCAACCTTGATAAGGTAGTTATTCGTAAAGAGATTTTTGAGGCGCTCGTTAAGGGCTACCTCGCTCCGCTTAAGCCTATTATGAGTAAGTCAGAGCAATCAAGCTTATTGCTTGGTGCTAAAATTATGCCGTTAATGCTTAGCGTGCGTTTTTTAGCTGA
Source organism: Pseudoalteromonas carrageenovora IAM 12662 (assembly GCF_900239935.1). NCBI lineage: Bacteria > Pseudomonadati > Pseudomonadota > Gammaproteobacteria > Alteromonadales > Pseudoalteromonadaceae > Pseudoalteromonas > Pseudoalteromonas carrageenovora. Next base: position 342,897 of record NZ_LT965928.1, on the reverse strand, counting down.
TTACTTAAATAACGATGTGTACTTTAAAACTACTCATGCAGAGCATAATTTAGAGCGTGCTCAAAACCAACTGGCTTTGTATAAAAACATTTTAAGTAATGAAAGCTGGATGCATAAAACCCTCATGCAATAGCAGCAATGTTATTGGTATAAAAAAAACCAGCAAGCTAAACACTTGCTGGTTTTTCTAAATTTTGGTTAAGCTAATTAAAATAAATATCAATTACCAAATTTTTACGCGATCTTCTGGTTTGATATACATTTTGTCGCCTTCTTTTACGTCAAACGCTTCGTAAAATTCAGGCATGTTCGACAAGATACCGATTACACGGTAGTGGCTTGGTGAATGTGGGTCTGTCATTAACCGGTTACGTAACTCTTCATCACGATACTTACGGCGCCAAATTTGTGACCAGCCCATAAAGAAGCGTTGATCGCCTGTGTAACCATCAATTACCGGCGCTTTGCTATCACCTAAAGATAACATATATGCTTTATGCGCTACGGTTAAGCCACCTAAATCACCAATGTTTTCGCCAAGCGTTAGTTCGCCGTTAACACCTGCATCTTCAAACGGTTTGTACTCGTTGTATTGTGCCACTAGTGCACCTGTACGCTCTTCAAACTGTGCAAGGTCAGTCTCGCTCCACCAGTTACGTAAGTTACCATCACCGTCGTATTTAGCACCTTGGTCGTCAAAACCGTGGCCTAGTTCGTGGCCAATTACCGCGCCAATTGCACCGTAGTTTACAGCATCATCCGCTTCTAAATTAAAGAATGGTGGTTGCAAAATTGCAGCAGGAAATACAATTTCGTTGTTTACCGGATTATAATAAGCATTTACCGTTTGCGGCGTCATGTGCCACTCAGAACGATCAACAGGCTTGCCTAATTTAGCAATCATGTCTTTGTAAGCCCATTCACTGTAACGAATGTAGTTACCTACTAGTTCATCTGAATTGATTGTAAGCTCAGAGTAGTCTTTCCACTTATCTGGGTAACCAATTTTAGGGGTAAATTTGTTTAGCTTTTCTTGCGCTGCAAGCTTAGTTTCAGGGCTCATCCACTCAAGGTTTTCAATAGCTACACCGTAGCCTTTAATTACGTTATCGACTAGCTCTTCCATACGCGCTTTCGCTTCTGGCGGGAAGTTATCTTTAACGTACACTTTACCTAAAATTTCACCCAGTACACTGTTAGAAGCATCAACGGCTTTTTTCCAAAGTGGCGCTTGCTCTTCTACACCACGCAATGTTGTGCTGTAAAAGTTAAATTTAAGGTCAACTAAATCGTCACTAAGTAACTGTGCATAACCACTAACAAAATGGAATTTTAAATAGTTTTTCCACGTTGTTACGTCTGTGTTTTTATACACATCGGCAAATGCTTCTAGGTAGCTTGGCTGACGCACAATAATTTCTTGTATATCCACACCAGCGTCTTTAAAAAACGTAGCTAAATCAAAATCGCCCATTAGTTTATCAGCATCGGCAACCGTCATCTTATTATACGATTTTGTTGCATCACGGCTTTGTACTCGGCTCCACTGCGCATCAGCTAAAGACTTTTCAAATGCGATAACGCTTTTAGCGGCTTCAGATGCATTTTTAACACCTGATTTAGCTAAAATATCGGTCATGTACTGCTCATAAGCTGCACGAATTTTAGTGAACTTTTCGTCATCTTTTAAGTAGTAGTCGCGGTCCGGTAAACCAAGGCCTGATTGTGATAAGTACAAGGCATATTCGCTTGAATTTTTAGCATCGTTATTTACAAACCAACCAAATGGTAAGCTAGCACCTTGCTTTTGAATTTTAGCCATTAGGCCAGCTAAATCAGCTTTAGACTCAACACTATCAATTGTATCTAAAGAAGGCTGAAGTGGTGTAATTCCCATTTCATTACGCGCGTCTTTATTCATGTAGCTTTTATAAAAAGCACCAATTTTATGCTCGTCACTGCCCGCTTTAGCCGCGTTATTAGCAGCCGCGCTTTCAAGAGCCACTTTCATCGCTTTTTGCGACTCGTCATATAGCTGCGAAAAAGAACCGTAGTTAGATTTATCGCCCGGGATCTCTGTTTTAGCAAGCCACTGACCATTTACGTGGTAGTAAAAATCATCCTGTGCACGTACAGACTCATCCATATTGGCAAGGTCTACACCTAACTCAAGCGTTTTGTCTGCAGGGGCCGTGACTGCTGCAGTTTCGGTGACTTTTGTTTCTTGTTGTTTTTCACCGCAACCTACTAGGCCAAGCGCAAGTGCAATACTTGCGGCGGTAATAGTTACTTTCTTCATAGTTATTCCGTTTGTTAGTTAGAATTTAATACCAACTCCATTAAATTCTTGAATACTTGAGGAATGTAATAGCACTCACAGCACGCTTTCACTTAATGGAATGGGTATCAAGAGCGAACTCAGATAAAAGTACGCCATGTGGGTATAATAAACCCCATTAAACAAACATTAAAATAGAATATGTAACAAAGTATTTTGAATGCGATGAGCAAACGAAATAGCCCTACCAATGACAAATTATTTGAATTTAAAAAAATTATTTTTTTCCGTGCAGAGCCAGGCGCTCTAATTTTTCTTTTAGAGAAGGAGGTGCAGATGCAGCGATCGCATTTAAATAATCAGAGGTTTGAGTGCTCATTTTACGAGAATTTCCCGTAACTGCGCTTTGTGCTTGGCTTTTATTGCCAGTAGCGCTTAATCGCTGAGTAGCTTGCGGATTTGCAGTAATTTTTATTTGCCCAAGCTCAGCCATGCCTGCAGCTCTAAAGTGTGACTGCATATCCATTTTCAAATAATTAAGCTTAAGCGCGATAGAAGCCGATACCGCCTCAATCATTAAGGTACCATCACGGTAGTTACTCACTCTGCACTTTTCGCTTAGCTTAGGTCCTAAAAACTCTTTTAATAGAGTTTGCTGTTTATCAAGTGCTTGGCTTTTACCTGCATAGGCCGACAAGCGGTTGTTGAGCCCCGCCATAATGTCGGTTAACGGCTTTGGTGCATATCTATCTTTTGCCATTTAACACCCCATAAATTTAAATAAAGCTCAGTTAAGCCAAGCACGTAAATGTTTGGCTTAACTGAGCGCTTTTATATTACACCAATTCGCTTAATTAAGTATTATTGCAAATTGGTATTAAGCGCCTGCTATTTGCATTTGATCTATAAGTACTGAGCCAGTTTGAATACCGCCTCTTCGCTCAATATCGCCACCAATTGCACTAATGCCTTTAAACATATCTTTTAAATTTCCGGCAATAGTAATTTCACTTACTGGGTATTGAATCTGGCCGTTTTCGACCCAAAAACCAGCTGCTCCACGCGAGTAGTCACCCGTAACAGTGTTTACACCTTGGCCCATAAGCTCAGTAACTAATAAACCTGTACCCATGGTTTTTAATAAAGCCGATAAATCATTATGGGTTTGTTCAACTAACCAGTTATGTATACCGCCAGCATGGCCTGTTGGCGTCATATTCATTTTACGTGCAGCGTAACTTGCTAATAAATAGGTTTGTAACTCGCCACCTTGGATTATTTCACGATCAAGCGTTTTAACCCCTTCGCTATCAAAAGGCGATGATGCTAAACCTTTTAAAATATGTGGGCGCTCAGCTATATTTACACAGTTACTAAATACCTGTGTGCCAAGGCTGTCGAGCAAAAAACTCGACTTACGATAAAGTGCACCACCACCAATGGCCGACACTAAATGGCCAAACAGTGAATTGGCAATATCAGCTCTAAAAATAACAGGCACTTTCATAGTCCCTAGTTTTTGGCTGTTTAGTTTAGCGAGGGTTTCTGCAGCGGCTTCAAGCCCAACAGCTGCAGCATCATTTAAACCCGCTTGATCGCGCGCAACGGTGTAAGCAGAGTCACGCTGCATATGCTCGCCCTCTTTACCTATTACCATAGTGCTAATGCTATGACGAGTACGAGGAAAACCTGCAATTAAGCCATGGCTGTTACCATATACGCGTAAACCTTGGTGCGATGAAAAGCTGGCACCGTCTGAATTAACAATTCGCTCATCAGCATTTAATGCAGCTTGCTCTGCGGCATGGCAAAGCTCAATACCTTGCTCTGGGCTTACATCCCACGGGTGGTATAAATCTAAATTTTTTGGTGCAAACTCAAGTAATTCTTTATCAGCAACACCATTAAATGGGTCATCAGATGTAAATTTAGCTATATCTATCGCTTTTTCTACAACGGTACGCAGTGTTTTTGGACTCAAATCGGCGGTAGACGCAGAGCCTTTATTATTACCAACATATACACTTATACCTAAACCACCGTCTTGGTTAAATTCAATGGTTTCTACTTCACCCATACGTGTACTAACCGATAAACCAGATGTGCTCGACATTGCAGCTTCTGCAGCTGTTGCACCCAACTTTTTTGCATGCTCAAGCACTTCGGCTACGGCATCTTTTACTTGAGAGATTTGAGAATAAATTGGATCGTGTTGTTGGCTTTTCATAAATTAAGTCCTGAGCCTTAAGGCAATATTGCACGCATTTTTTATAGTTAAATGCTAACACACTCACTGCACCACATCAGCTAATATTAATCACTAAAAGAATCGCGTATAATGGCAAAAGTTATTTTTATTTAAGAGCACCCCATGGCAAAGAAAAAAGGCAAGCCTGCTGAAATTGAAGAAGAAATTATATACGTATCAAGAACGGAGCTTAAGCGCGAAGCGCAAGAGTTTCATCAGTTAGGTTCTGAAATTGCCAAAATGGGTAAAAAACAGCGTGAGCGCCTACCATTAAATGACGATTTAAAAGAGGCCATGGTTGTTGCTGATAAAATTAGTAATAAAAGTGATGCTTACCGTCGTCACTTAAACTACATTGCTAAGACGCTTCGTACTGTAGAAAACATCGAAGAAATTAAAGCGATAATTGATGTAATGCTAAATAAAAATAACCAAGCTGAAGTATTGGTTAAAAAAATTGAGCAGCTTCGCGCAGACTTAATTGAGCAAGGTGATGATCTAATAAATGAAACTATTGAGCAGTTTCCTGAGTTGGACCGCCAGCAATTACGCCAGTTAGTTCGTAATGCGACCAAAGAAGCTAAAGCTGAAAAACCAGGTAAAGGCTACAAAGAGTTATTTCAGTATCTTAAAGATGCCCATACAGTGACTTACTAGCGTTAAAAAATTAAAAAGGTGCTGCGGCACCTTTTTTTGTTGTAGATCAAAACCTCTTCTTACAAAACTTTTTATAATTTGCACCTTATTAATATACAAGGTGCGCGTGATGATAGAACTTCCAAAATGGGATGATTCCCTAATAAACAAATATAATGTCTCTGGTCCTCGCTACACCTCTTACCCTACGGCACTTTCTCTTAGTGAAGGTTACAACCAGCAAGACTTGCTAAGCGCCGTTGAGTCATCATCTAGTCGTTCACTATCTTTGTATATACATATTCCGTTTTGTAGCCAACTTTGTTATTACTGCGGCTGTAATAAAATTATTACTCGTCATCAATCAAAAGCAGATGTGTATCTAGATTACCTTGCAAAAGAGATTAAAGCCCAAGCTCCCCTATTTAAACACTACACCGTAGAGCAATTGCATTTAGGTGGTGGAACTCCTACTTTTTTAAATACCAAGCAAATGACTCGCTTAGTGACTTTATTAGAGCAGCATTTTGATTTTACTCATACAACTGAGCGTGGAATAGAGATAGACCCACGCTCGCTTAGCGACAACATGCTCGTTGATTTGCGCGTGTTAGGCTTTAACCGCGTATCGTTTGGTATTCAAGATTTTAATGATGAGGTACAACTTGCTGTAAATCGCCCACAACAAGCCAGTAAAGTTAAGCAGCTAATTACTCAAGCGCGCGAGCTTGGTTTTAAATCAATTAATGCAGATATGATTTATGGGCTTCCACTACAAACACCTCAAAGCTTTAAGCATACTATTGAGCAATTAATTGCGTTAAACCCTGACCGTGTATCGGTATTTAATTACGCTCATTTGCCGGAGCGCTTCGCTGCACAGCGTAAAATTAAAGATGCAGATTTGCCTAGCGCGCATGACAAACTGACTATGTTCAAAAACACTCTTGAACAAATGACTCAAGCAGGATATCAATTTATTGGCATGGATCATTTTGCTCGCCCCGAAAACGAGCTAGCAACTGCACAAAACGAAGCTAAGCTACACCGTAACTTTCAGGGTTACACCACACATGGTAACTGTGATTTACTGGGCTTAGGTGTATCGTCTATTTCACAAATTGGCAGTGCTATTTTGCAAAATCAAAAAGAGCTAAAGCAATATTATCATGCAACCGAAACACAAAACGGCTGTGCGATTAATAAAGGGCTGCATTTAAATACTGATGACATAATACGTGCTGATGCTATTAAACAGCTTATTTGCCAGTTTGAGCTTAATACAGAAGAGTTTGCCAATAAGCATGGTATTGAATTTAATAGTTACTTTGCAGATGCTCTGACTGCACTTATACCGCTAATAGATGATGCCATGGTAACAATCAATAACAATACGATTAAAGTAACGCCGCGCGGCAATTTATTTATACGTATAATTTGCATGTGCTTCGATACTCACTTACAAAAACAAATTAACGCAACGCGATTTTCCAGAGTGATTTAGCCTGAACTTTAGGTAATAAATACATCGGCACAAAAAAAGCAGACCTAGGTCTGCTTTTTATATTATCAATAGCACTTAATTAAACACGACTTTATCGCTGCCAGGAGCCGCTTTAAACTCTACAATAATTTTTGCGCAATCAGCTTTTATAGCGTCATTAAGCTTTTCTTCTGCGCGCCAACGAGCTGTGTCTTGTTTAAAAATCTCTTTTTTAGAGTATTTTTTACGAGCATCATGCGTTGGCATTTCTTTAACTACTTCGTACATTTCAAAAATGCCTGGGTACTCAACAGTTAAATCACGCTCATCTTCAAACGCGTATTGAGACATAAGTACCCAAATACGCAAACACCCTTCAGAAAACTCACACTGCTCTTCGTTCATTGCACGAGCAATTAAATGAATGCTGTCGGCCAATTTAGCATTACGCTCTAAACGCGACTTTTTAAGCTTTTTTTGCTGCTCAGCTTGAGTTTTTGCAATTAGCTTTTTTTGTGCACTTAACTTATAAAGCAACTGACCCGCATAAAATGCTAAGCCAGCAATAATCGCAGCACCTACAAATAAGGCTATGATCAACGCTGTACTCATTATTTGCCCTTACTATTTGTCGTCTTCGTCTAGCCATTCATTGGCTAAATCGTCAGATAAGTATTGATCGAAGTCAGAGTTGCCTTCACTTGCAAAGTCATCTTCGAAATCATCTTCAAACTCGTCTTCATCTTCAATACCAAGGATTTTACATAAAGCCTGATGGCGAGCAATACGGCTATTAAAGTACTTAGCATCTTTACCTGTTAGCATTTCACCTTTTTCATGGCGCTCGACTAATTTAAGTAAGCGCTCATCATTCTCAAGTGCTTCAAGCTCTTGTTCTGGCGTTATCTCAGGCTCAGTAACCTTTTTAAGTTCAACCGTAGGTTTTAAGTTACGTTTCATTTCAACTTTAGGTTCAGGTGCTGTAGCAATTAATGGCACTGCTTTTTTACTGCCTACACGCTTATCTTTGGGCGTATAACCACCTTTTTGGCTATCATCATCTAATAGCTCTGGAGCGTTACGAGAACCTGGCTTAGCACCTTTGGTTTTTTTAACTCGCTGCTCTTTTAATGCGCGCATTTCTTTAAGCTTGTCTTGGCTTAAACGAACGGGTCCATTTGATGGGCTTTTGCGTGACTTTTTAGTTCTACTCATATCTTGATCATCTCACTTAAGAGGTTTTGAGCGAGGCGCAACTTAATGGGCATCGCAGTGCTGGCCTAGCCAGAAGAATTCAGTTTACGCTATAGAGGTTGGGTTACTCTTTCAAAAGCGCCTTAGCTAATTAATCGCTAATTTTAAACGGTGGGTATTGTAACAGGACAAATAAAAAGGCGGTAGAGAAAACATCTCTACCGCCTGCTAATCTGAGCGCCATTATCTGGACACTTCTCCCTTCGACTTTTTTTAGTCTTTATTATTTTTATTATTATCAGTCCGTTTTGTTATTATTAATACCTTCCCTGTAACATTCCCTTTTGTTTTTATTATTAAACTTCCATGAGTTTTTTATTATTCTCGGTCATCCTGACACTTTTTTATTATTTCCTTTAGTAGCAACATCTTGTGCTATGTAGTCGTGTCGCGCCATTTTCCTTTAGCATAATCCATTTTGTTATTGTTGTTTTGCGACAGTGGTTAATTTACTCGTTAATAATTTTGTTACAACTGGTTTATATAACTTTTATTATAATTATTACATTAACATGTACAACAACCCTTAAAATTCAGAAGGTTAAGTTAAAGTGATAATTTAAAAGAAGACTTTTCTTACAGATGGATATGGACAATGTCTCACATCAGAGGTGGGTAATATCGGTAAATTAAAAAACAAAAAAAAGCAGCCTAAGCTGCTTTTTCAACACATTACAGTGTATTTACTAGTGACGGCTAAATAAATACGACTTTAGTGTAAACCACCTAAGTACTGAGAAAGCACTTCGATGTCTTTATCTGTTAATTTCTTAGCTATATCGCCCATCATGCCGTTTAGGTCATTACTACGAGTGCCATCGCGGAATTTTTCAAGTTGAGCCTTGATGTATTCTGGATGTTGAAAAGAAATTTTAGGAAACTTAGCTAACGATGAACCATTACCACGAGGGCCATGACATGCTGCACATGATGGAATTCCACGTTCCGCGTCGCCCGCTTTGAAAAGCATTTTACCAACTTCAACCACATCTTTAGGTGTTGAACCTTCAGACATATTCAGTGAAGAGAAATAAGCAGCTAAATCTTTCATGTCTTGCTCGCTAAGTGGCATAGCCATAGCGCTCATAACCGGATCCATACGACCTTCTTTACCGCCAGAAGTCATACCTAATTTTAAATCCTGAAGTTGCTTAAGGATATAATCTGGATGTTGACCTGCAAGCTTAGGGTAGATATTAACCGGCGCATTACCATCTGGGCCGTGACAAGCCGCACACGTTGCTGATTTTTCTTTACCTGCGTTTACATCGCCATCGAATGCTGTTGCGTTGCTTGCTGACAACGCACCAAGCAATATTGTTAAAGATAGTGCTATTTTTTTCATGGTGAATTCTCTGTTTCCGACCCTGTATCATCTACAATATAGATAGTTGTAATACATGTATTCTACACGATAAAAAATTCTCTGGCACGTTTTCTACTCATATTAAGCTTATAAATTATAGGGTTTTGACCTAGATTAAGCTTTAAGTGTCTTTTAATGTGCCATTTGTGCTGCTTTAAGGTGTTTAAATACGCTTTTTAATACATCCTTTATAGTATAAAATACGCGCCCTGAGTGAATTTAGTTTACTCAACATGACCATTTTTAAGTTTTAGGAGAGCCTGTGCTCAAATCTCGTATCAAATATAATACTGCGTCTTTCGTAACAAGCGCTCCAGACATTACTAAATTACCTGCTGATACGGGAATTGAAGTCGCGTTTGCTGGTCGCTCTAATGCTGGTAAGTCAAGTGCCCTTAATGCGCTTACAGACCAAAAGCTAGCACGTACCAGTAAAACACCAGGGCGTACTCAGCTAATCAATACTTTTGAACTTGCTGATGTTGATGACATGCGCTTAATCGATTTACCTGGGTATGGTTTTGCGAAAGTACCAATTGAAATGAAAAAGAAATGGCAAAAGTCGTTAGGTGAATACCTACAAAAACGCCAAAGCTTAAAAGGTATCGTGGTATTAATGGATATTCGCCATCCATTAAAAGACTTAGATAAAGATTTAATTAACTGGGCTATAGGTAGCGAAATACCAGTACTTGCCCTTTTAACAAAAGCAGACAAGCTTAAGCAAGGTGCGCGTAAGGCACAGGTACTACAAGTGCGTCGTGAGTTAAGTCAGCTTGACGGTGACATTACTGTACATGCGTTTTCATCGCTTAAAGGCACAGGCTTGCCTGAAGTCGCTAAAAAGCTAGATGAATGGTACTTAGGTCCCGTTGTAGCAATCCCACCACAAGATAAGCAAAGTGAAGAAACTGACTCTAACGCTTAATTGCTAAGAAAGATAAAACTTTTCTCCTGCTGATTTTACATAATAGCCGCGCTCATCTACTGCGGCTATTTCAGCCCACTGGTAAAATACATTTCTACTTATACGTGCACAGCAACCATACGGCAGCTGTAAATAAGGCACTGTTATACCTTTATAGTTTTGTATAGTTAATGGCTGCTTAGCACTTATGAGCCATTGCCTCGCTATATTATCTATACAACACAAAACGTTTCCTTGTGCTGTATTTTCAAAACGCCAATCCACAATTATAAATGGCGCATCTTGCACTTCTATCGCTATTTTTTCGACTGGGGTTTTTAAGTAAAACTGCGTGCCTTCTTTACATAAAACACTGGCGAATAGCTTCACCATAGCAATGCGAGTTATCTCACTGCCATCGTAAAACCATTGCCCTTGCTCATCAATAACAATTGGCAGCTCACCACAATGAGTTGGCTGCCAGCTGTTAAACGGTTTGCTTGGCTCGCTTAATTGCTTACTAAGCTGTGCAAGAGAGATCACTGTTTTTTAAGTGTTAGTGCAAATGTAACTGGTACAGCTGTCGCTATTGACGGTAAACCCGCTAATTTTTGTAGCTGCTTAACACCTTCAGTTACGCCAAAATCATCGCTATTAATAATAATCGGGGTGAAAGATGAAACGCTTAAGTCACCGTTTTGTGAGCTAGTTACTAACACATCAATTTTGAATGGTTTTTTGTTTCCATGAAAATCTAGTTCAGCATTAATACCTTTAAGCACATGCTGGCCTGGCTTTTTGACACTACTAAGTTCTTTAGCTAAATCAGCACTTAAAACAGCATTTGGAAATTTACTCGCTTCAAATAATAGTTTAGCTAAACGCTCATTACGGATTGGGATAAGCGTTTCTGCAGAGCTTAAGTCGACATTTACGCTAAACTTACCACTATCTGTAAGCATGCCCTCGAGGTTGGTAAAGTGATGAGCCTCAGCAACTGAATCTTTTTTAATTGATACGAAGCTCAATTGGCTTTTATCATTAACAAGCTGCCAATCAGCCTGCGCAACATTAGAAATGACTAAACTTGATAAAGAAAAACCTGCAATAGCTAATGCTTTAAACATAACGCACTCCTTAGTAATAAAAATAATGGAAATAATAGAAATTAAAAATAATAGCACTTTGATGGTATCACCTGCGATGTACCCAAACCACCTCAAAGTAACGAATGGATAACGCGATAAGCAAAATTAATAAAGCTGATTTTTTAGGAGCAGAATAAAAAACGGCCCACCAAAAATATGGCAGGCCGGTATAGCAAACTGGGGAGAAGCTATCAATTTGTTGCACCCTTTCAGATGCATCATCAACAGGATGTCCTACAGGATGAGGACGGGCGGGACTTTAACAAAAGAGCGCATAAAAATACAATGATATTCCTCAAAAACAGTTCGAATTGACGAACATATAACTATTTAATACAAATAGTTGCTTAAATTAACCTACTTTTAACTAAACCTTGTTCACAGCAAAAGCCTAAAGCATTATTGCGCTAGTTTTTTACAGTCATAAAAAAAGCGCCTAGTGGCGCTTTAAAGTAAATAAATAATTAAGTATTAGTGAGCTTGTTCCCAGTTTTCACCTTCATCGGCTTCTACGATTAAAGGCACATCAAGTGTGGCTGCTTGCGACATGAGTTCACAAATTTGTTTTGTGTACGCTTGTGCACAATCCGTTTTAATCTCAAATACCAGTTCATCGTGAACTTGCATAAGTAACTTAATCGTATTTGGTGCCTGCTCGCTTACCCAGCTATGTACACTTAACATTGCTTTTTTAATAATGTCTGCCGCTGTGCCTTGCATTGGTGCATTAATTGCTGCACGTTCAGCACCTTTGCGTCGAGCGCCATTGCGCGCATTGATTTCTGGTAAATGCAGGCGACGACCAAAAATAGTTTCTACATACCCATTTTCAGCGGCTTTTTCGCGGGTTGTTTCCATGTATTCAAGTACACCAGGGAAACGCTCAAAGTATTTATCAATATAGTGCTGCGCTTCGTGACGTGGCACATCAAGCTGACGCGCTAAACCAAAGGCTGACATTCCATAAATTAAACCAAAGTTTACTGCTTTAGCTTTACGGCGCATATCTGTGGTTACATCATCAAGCTCAACACCAAATACTTCAGCAGCAGTTGCACTGTGAACATCTAAACCGTTTGCAAAGGCATTAAGTAGGCCTTTATCTTGCGATAAGTGCGCCATAATACGCAGCTCAATTTGGCTGTAATCGGCAGCTACAATTTTATAACCTTCTGCGGCTATAAAGGCTTCACGAATACGGCGTCCCTCTTCAGAGCGAATTGGTATATTTTGTAAGTTAGGATCGGTTGAGCTTAAACGCCCTGTTGCTGTAACCGCTTGATGATAAGACGTATGCACACGTTGCGTTTTCTCATTGACCATTAACGGTAATTTGTCGGTATACGTTGATTTAAGCTTAGATAATCCACGATGTTCAATAATTACTTTTGGTAATGGATAATCATGGGCAAGCTCTTGCAGTACTTCTTCAGCCGTTGAAGGCGCACCTTTAGGCGTTTTTTTAATAACTGGCAGCTCAAGCTTTTCAAATAATAGAACTTGTAATTGTTTTGGTGAGCTTAAGTTAAATGGTTCGCCCGCTATTTCATATGCTTCTTTTTCAAGTTCAAGTAAACGTTCACCTAAGCGTTGGCTGTGCACTGCAAGCATGTTGCTATCAATTGCTACACCTGTGCGTTCTATATCCGAAATAACATTTACCAAAGGCATTTCTATTTCTTCAAATACCGATTTTAGCTTTTCATCTGCCGCTAATTTAGGCCACAGCACTTCGTGTAAACGCAGAGTTATATCCGCATCTTCAGCAGCATAAGGTGCGGCTTGTTCAAGCTCAATTTGGTTAAAGGTAAGCTGCTTTTTACCTTTGCCAGCAATATCTTCAAAGCTAATATTTTTATGGCCTAGGTATTTAAGTGCTAATGAATCCATGTCATGGCGTGTGCCTACGCTATTAAATACGTACGACTCAAGCATAGTGTCAAACTTAATACCGTTAAGTTCATAACCGGCATTAGCCAGCACACTTTTATCGTACTTAAGATTTTGTCCTACTTTGGCTTTATTTGCATCAGCTAAAATTGGCCCAAGTTTTTGCATTACAAACTCAAGGCTTAATTGCTCAGGTGCTCCTGGGTAGTCGTGCGCAACAGGTAAGTAAGCTGCTTCACCCGCTTTTACTGAAAAGCTCATACCGACTAACTGCGCTTGCATATAATCAAGGCTGGTTGTTTCGGTATCAAACGCAAATAAATCAGCACTATTTAACTGCTCAATAAGCGTATCAAATTGTGATTCGGTTAAAATAGTTTCGTAATGTGCATCTTCTACTTTTGGCAGCTCATTTGCCTCAGTAGGCACATCTATATGTGTATCTGCGGTTTTAGGATCATCCAATAATTCTGCTAACCAACGACGAAATTCGCATTCACCATATAATGCAATTAACTCATCTTTATTTGGCTCTTGGAGCTTAAAGGTATCAAGATCAGATTCAACCTCAACATCACATTTTATTGTTGCAAGCTCATAACTTAAAGGCAGGTGATCAAGCGCCGTTGCTAACTTTTCACCAATTTTACCTTTAATGTCACCAGCGTTATCCATTACACCTTGAAGCGATCCGTATTTTTGAAGCCACTTAACAGCTGTTTTAGGACCGCATCCTTCAACACCCGGTATGTTATCAACCTTGTCACCCATCAATGCTAAATAATCGATAATTAGCTCAGGGCCTACACCGAATTTTTCTACTACGGTTTGTGGGTCTGAAATACTGTCGGTCATGGTATTAATAAGTGTTACATGCTCATTTACAAGCTGAGCCATATCTTTATCACCCGTTGAAACGAGTACATGACGTTTTTGCTCTGATGCTATGCGTGCAAAGGTCCCAATTACATCATCGGCTTCAACACCTTCAATGCTAATAAGCGGAAAACCCATTGCTTTAATAATGCTGTGTATTGGTGCTATTTGCGTGCGTAAGTCGTCCGGCATAGGCGGGCGGTTAGCTTTATACTCGCTATACATATCATTACGAAAGGTTTTACCTTTGGCATCAAACACCACTACCATGTGCGACGGATCATATTGTCTGATTAGGCTTTTAAGCATGTTGATCACACCGTAAATAGCCCCGGTAGCCTCGCCTTTTGAATTAGTCAAATGCGGCGGAGAATGATAAGCACGAAATAAATATGAAGAGCCATCAACTAAAATTAGTGGGTTTTCGGGGATCTGAGCCATGGTGAATTTGGATCCTAAATACAAAAAATTAAGGTAATTGTAAGCATGCCATAAGGCAGTAAATAAAACGACTGTGAATTATCATCCGTCGTGGTATATAAATTAGAGCAAGCTGTGGATAAGTATGTAGATAACAGCCACAATCTATTCTTCCGAAGCAATATAAAATGCTTAGAAAATACTTTAACTGTTTGTTTTTGTTTAAAAAAGATAATACGAGGTTCTTTTTTTATTATTTTAAACCAATGTGGAAAAAGGTTTTCTAACTGTTACATCCGCTGTTAGTCACTTTGATTATTTGTATCCATTTAAATAACCGGAGGAGTATTCTAGCATAATGGATCAAAGATCATAGCGATCCTTTATAATTTTTTTAAAGGCGAAGTGATCGCAAATGGCATAAACCGCAAAATAGCTTGCGCAGCGAATGCTTTTTATACTAAAAATTTATTTTAGCGAGAAATTTTGGGCATGTTAGACTTCATCCAATCGACTTATAAAAATGATTTAAGGAGCACAAAAGCATGAAAAAAGTAGCCGTAATTTTAGCAGGGTCTGGTGTTTTTGATGGTAGCGAAATTAATGAAGCCGTACTTAGCCTTTTGCACATAGCTAAAAATGATGCTAGTTATCAGTGCTTTGCACCAGATATAACACAGCATCACACTTTAAACCATATAACGGGTGAAGAAATGCCCGAAACTCGTAATGTACTTGTAGAATCTGCACGTATTGCCAGAGGCGATATAAAAGCGCTGAAAGAATTAGACGTACAACAATTTGATGCGCTAATTGTTCCGGGTGGTTTTGGAGCGGCAAAAAACTTATGTGACTTTGCTATTAACGGTACAAATGCCACTATCAACACTGAAGTACTTGAAGCAGGTAAAGCATTTGCAAAAGCAAAAAAACCGGCTGGTTATATGTGTATAGCTCCAGCTTTGATCCCCTTTATTTATGAAGGTGCTTCACTTACTATCGGCACTGATGAAGACACAGCAAATGCATTAACATCACTTGGCGCTAAGCATGTAAACTGTGCAGTTGATGATATTGTAATTGATCAGCCAAATAAATTAGTAACCACTCCTGCTTATATGCTTGCGCAATCGCTTGTTGAAGCCGATGCAGGGATCGCAAAGCTTGTACGCTGCGTATTGTCGTTGGACTAATTTAAAGTGACCGCTTGTAATGTAGCTAATTAACTTTGTTTATTTACTTTGCAAAGTAACGTTAATTTTTAAATTTTATTGCGTTAACGCAAAAATTAGCCAGTTTTATTAATAAAATAGTCTCTTAGCGTTTTATAAATTGCTTCAGAGAGTTATAATCGGTTTAATTTCCGTCATCTATAATCGTGATTGATCACGTTCAAATCGAAGTGAGCAAGGCAAAATGAAAAAACTAACAGCTGCAGTATTAGTAATGCTAGCAACCACCGCATACGCACAGCCATATGATAAGTCTATGACTGAAGATGCAATTAAAAAACGTCTCGCGCCGGTTGGTGCTGTATACCTTGAAGGCGACAAAGCAGCTGTTGCTGCTGAGCCAACAGGCCCACGTTCAGGTGAGCAAGTATACCAAGGTGCTTGTTTTGCATGTCATGGTACTGGTGCATTAGGTGCGCCTAAATCAGCTGATGATTGGGCTCCACGTATAGCTAAAGGTAAAGACACTTTACTTGAGCATGCACTTAATGGTTTTAATGCAATGCCTCCTAAAGGTACTTGTATGGATTGTTCTGATGACGAGATTAGCGCTGCTATCGATTTCATGACATCTAAGTAAACATATTTAGTTATGTAAAAAGGCTTACCCTAGGTAGGCCTTTTTTAATGCCTTTTTAACGCTTTTAGCCGCATTTTTACCACAATAGCTACTTGACCCGTCCCCTTAAAAGTGAAATTATAAGAGCAATAACTATACAATAAAAACAGTCGGTCAACGTCATTGGAAGATAAACCCAATGTACCGAGTAAATTAGCGCACCAAAATAAAAAGCTCAAAGCGCTATTAGAAAAGTACAAGCAATCTCACCATCTACAAAGTGCTCTGATACAATTATCAGAGCAAGCGAGTACTGTTGCCGAGCTAACCCTACTTTATCCTGCCATCCACGATATATTGCAAAAATATGTACCGAGTAAAAGCTTTTATGTCGTGCTTTCTAATTCGTATAACAACTCATTGGAACTATCTTATTTTTCAGATGAGAAAGACGGTATTGCTGTAGCGCTCAACCAATCAAATAGTTTTGATGAGGGGGCTACGGGTTATGTATTTAAGCAAGGTAAAACCGCTTATTTTACAAAAAAACAAATGCAACAAGCCGCAGAAAATGGCTTATTTAAAGCATTAGGTACACCTGCGGAGCATTGGGTAGGCGTTCCGGTTTATCAAGAAAAAAATATTATTGGCGTACTTGCCGCACAAAGCTACGATACCCAACAAGGGTATAGCTCTGGGCAAATACAGCTCTTAGAAGTTATGTCACTTTATTTAGCAACGGCAATTGAGCGTGTAAAAAAACGTGAGTTACTTGAATCAGAAGTAAAAATTCGTACCCGTGCACTTACGCAAAGTAATGATGCATTGAATATTGAAGTAGAGCAGAGAAAGCGCGCGCTACAACGACAACAAATATTATTTAAAATTTCTGAACTTGCCACACAAGCAAAAAACCTTGATGACGCTTACGTTCAAATACATCAAATAATAAAAACCATTACCTATGCCGACAATTTATATATCGCGCTATATAACAAAGAAAGCGGTTGGATAGACTTTCCCTATTACGCTGATGAGTTTAGAGATGTAGCAAAGCCTCGACGTTTTGCTAAAGGTTATAGCGAGTTAGTAATTAGCACTGAGCAAACGCAGCTCATACACCCTTGTAGAGCTAAGGAGCTATTAAAAAGCGGCGTTGTACAGCGCTCAGCCCCTGTACCTTTAGAGCAAAAAGCAACGAGTTGGCTAGGTGCTCCTCTTAAAACATCACAAGGTGTAATAGGCTTAATAGTTTGCCAAGCATATAATAATAAACATATTTTTAGCCAAGACGATTGTGAACTAATTACCTTTGTATCGCATCAAATTGCTGCTGTTTTACAAACCAAGCTTGCCAATCAAGCGATTGAAAAAAGTCACCAAGAGCTTGAGTTTAGAGTTAGCGAAAAAACAAAAGAGCTTCAGCAAGCTAATCTGCACTTACAGATGCAAATAGATGAACGTAAAAAAATTGAGCAACAACTTTATCACGATGCTCATCACGACTCGTTAACCGGCTTACCTAACCGCAGCTTATTTTTAACGCAACTAGAGAAAACACTGCAGCACTATCAGCGTTTTCCCGATCATCATTTTGCAGTTTTATTTATTGATTTAGATAAATTTAAAAATATAAACGATCAGTTAGGACACCAAGCTGGCGATCAATTTTTAATAAGCGTAGGTGATTTATTTGCGCATTGTATACGTGAACACGATTTACTAGCGCGCTTAGGTGGCGATGAGTTTGTTATTTTATTAACCCACTTAACTGAGCCACAGCAAGCTGAAGACGTTGCTAATCGTATTATTGATATAATGAAAAAACCATTTTGTAGCAAAGGTACGTGTATACAAAGTGGCGCAAGTATTGGTGTGACCTTTTCACAACCACAATATATTCACACCGATGAAATTATCCGTGATGCTGATGCCGCCATGTATTATGCTAAAAATTCAGGTCGTGACCGCTACGAGCTGTTTCATCCATTATTAACTCAATCAATTCCTACACAAGAATCGCAGACACTTCATCATCTAGACCTACTGCCAATGCATTTTAGAAGTAGCGAAATTATTACGCTCAATGAGCAATTTCAATCAGAGTCTTTATTTGAAGCCTTTGGCGAACACCCCGTCTTAGGTTGCACTAGTTTTGATATTTTGAAAAAGTTTGCAACAGATAAAGATCAGCATGTACAAGTTGAATTAGAATTGTTGCAGCAGGCCTATTCACAAGCACTCAGTGCCAATGTAGCAATGGCACTAGTGCCATGTTCAAGTAATTTACTTGAACAGTTAGAGTTTATTGTTTTTACCGATGTATTAAATAAACAACAAGGCTTAAGCCAGCTTTGCTTGTTATTTGATGAGCAAGAAATTCGCCATGCTAGTGCAACACAAATAGAAAACCTTAAAAAGCTACCTCAGTTAGGGTTTTCTATTGGGCTGAATAACTTTGCTAAAGATAGATGCGAGCTAAACTTACTAACCGATATAAATTTCGATTACTTACTGCTTAGCTCCACATTTAGTAAACGTGTTTTACAACAAGATAGCGTTGATTTACAGCTACAAGGTGTACTAGCAATTACCAAACTTAAGAATATGAAAGTAATTGCTAAAGGCCCATCTATACTTAATTTTAGAGCCCTATTAGATAAGCACGGACTAGCCTTTTTTGTAGGTAAGCAACACACGCTCACACATGCACAAGGCATATCTGCGGTGTCTCAGTCACAGCTAAGTTAAGCTACTCTGGCTTTTTAAGCATAGCCCGTAAGTTTGCAACACGAGCTTGGCCTTTTTCCATTCGTTCAGCTTGAGTGTTGGGCGCTTTTTTGTTCTCAAATGCTAAATCGTCTTGCGGTAACTCTTGTACAAACCGGCTTAGCTCCGTTTGCGATGTTTCTCCAAATTGACGACGTATTTTTGCATACGTTAGTGTCAACTCTTGCTGCGCTCGAGTAATACCTACATACGCTAGGCGGCGCTCTTCATCTACGTTATCTTCATCAATACTGACTTGGTGTGGTAAAAGCCCCTCTTCCATGCCAACTATAAACACATACGGATACTCTAAGCCTTTTGATGCATGTAGAGTAAGTAGTTGCACTGCATCTGACTCATCTTCTTCTTCGTTGCGCTCAAGCATATCGCGAAGGGTTAGCTTACTTACAACTTCAGCGAGCGTCATCGGCTCGTTATCAGCATCGCCGGTGAGCATATCGGTGATCCATCGATACAATTCAGAAACGTTCTTCATTCGCATTTCAGCCGCTTTTGCACTCGGTGATGACTCATACAGGTAAGCTTCGTAGTTTATGTTACGAACTAAATCTTTGACGGCTTCTAGTGTATCGCTGCGCACTGCATTGTCAGATAGCTCTACTACCCAGCGAGCAAATCCCGAAAGCGCATTTAAGCCACGGCCTTTAAGTCTATAGCCTAAGTCGTTATCAAAACAGGTTGCAAATAAACTTTGGTGTTTTTCGTTTGCAAGCGTTCCTAACTTTTCAAGGGTTACCGTGCCTATTTCACGACGCGGCGTATTAACAATGCGTAAAAATGCGTTATCGTCATCCTGGTTAACTAGCAAACGTAGATACGCCATAATATCTTTGATTTCTGAGCGAGAGAAAAACGACATTCCACCGCTTATTTTATAGGGAATACGGTTGCTCATTAATGATTTTTCAAAACCACGAGCCTGATGATTCCCGCGATACAAAATAGCGTAATCTTTATAGCTCGTTCGTTTCATAAACTTATGAGATATGATCTCTGCAACTACACGCTCCGACTCATGCTCTTCATCACGACAACCAATTACTTTAATGGGTTCGCCGTAACCTAACTCACTAAATAATTTCTTTTCAATATCGTGTGGGTTATTTGCAATAAGTATATTTGCCGATTTAAGAATTCGTTGTGCACTACGATAGTTTTGCTCAAGCTTTATGAGTCTAAGGCCAGGGTAGTCTTTACTTAAAAGGATTAAGTTTTGCGGCCTTGCACCACGCCATGAGTAAATAGATTGGTCATCATCACCTACCACAGTAAAACGTGCGCGCTCACCAACAAGTAGCTTAACAAGCTGATATTGGCTGGTATTGGTATCTTGATACTCATCCACCAGCAAGTACTTAAAGCGTTGCTGCCATCGCTCTCGAGAAGTCTCGTTATTGGTAAGTAATAACGTTGGGATCATGATAAGATCATCAAAATCTAATGCGTTATAGGCGCGCAGCTGAATTTGATAACGCGCATATAACTGTGCAAATAAAGACTGCTGTGCATCGCGTGCCTCACGCACTGCTTGCTCTGGTAAAATGAGTTCATTTTTCCAATTGCCTATTTGCATTTTTAATAGCTTGAGTAAGTCTTTATCGTTTTTTAATTCGTCTTCAGTTAAATCGTTTAAAAGCTGGTTAGTGTCTTGATCATCAAATAACGAAAAGCCCTCTTTAAAGCCTAACGTTTTTAACTCTTTTTTTATTATTTCAAGGCCTAAGGTATGAAACGTCGATACCCATAATCCTTTTGCCTCTTGCTTATTAAGCGTTTGTAACACGCGCTCACGCATCTCTTTAGCGGCTTTATTTGTAAACGTTACAGCTGCAATATTTCGCGCTTTGTATTCACATTGTTGTACCAAGTAAGCAATTTTATTTGTTATAACACGGGTTTTACCAGAGCCTGCGCCAGCTAAAACTAAGCATGGACCACTAATATATTTTACTGCTTCATCTTGTTTAGGATTGAGTTTCATAACGACCAAAGAGATTTAAAAGACGCGCAATTTTAACGTAACCACCACAGCAGGCAAAGCAATTGCCTTAATTAATTCGATAAAGATGATCATGTGTTAAATACATTGGGTATAAGGTAATATGAGTTATTATCATTTTAGGCAAGGCCGAAGGGACAATTATGATCAACCCAGCAAAACTTGAAGAAATTGCAAAGCAAATTACGAGCAATATGCCACAAGGTGTAAAAAACTTAGCAGACACACTTGAAGGTAAAACTAAGCAAGTTTTACAAAACAAGCTTGCTGAAATGGACTTTGTAAGCCGTGAAGAATTTGATGTGCAAAGCCAAGTGCTAATTCGTACTCGCGAAAAACTGACAGAATTAGAAGCAAAAGTTGCCCTACTTGAGCAGCAGCTAAGTGCTAAATCAGACGCTGAATAATTAAGCGTAAAAATACAAAAGGCAGCTTAGGCTGCCTTTTGTATTTTTAGCTATATTTAAATAACTCATCGAGCACGTAATACGATAACGCAGCTTGCTGCTCAATGCTCACCGTATGCATTTTTTGCGCAACTTGTTTGCCCGTAATTGGCTTATAACGCTTTAAAAAAGGCAGCATTGTAATAACCGGAAAAATATAACTCCCTATTTTTTCGGCCGCTCTAAATTGTTTACGCTCACCTAATAACAACGATGGCTGAAAAATACTGCACTTAGAAAAATTAAGCTGCTTAACTTGAACTTCAAGCGCTCCTTTCATTTTTAAGTATGCGCTACGACTGTGTGCATTAGCCCCGCTAGAAGAAACTAAACAGTAATGGGGAATATTGTTATTTGCAGCTAATTGCGCCGCTATAAATTGATAATCAAAATCGACTTTTCGCTGCTCAGCTACTGAACCCGCTTGTTTAAGCGTAGTACCTAAGCAAGAGAAAAAAACATCGCCTTTAATGAGTTCTGAATATTGAGTCAGTTTATCAAAATCAATCACATGGTTTACTAATTTAACATGCGAAATAGCTAAATCACGACGGCTTAAAGTCACTACCTTTGAGTAATGTTCACTACTTAGTAGCTTATGCAGTAGCTCATTGCCCACTAAGCCTGTAGCACCTATTAAAACCGCCGTTTTAGCCATGCGCTAAGTTACTCACAGCCCGCTTTTTTAAAAACGTGCTGTACCGCTCTTTTATAACTTTCGGTTTCTTCTGCGGCGCAAGTTACAACTGCTTCTAAGTCATGTAAGTGGCCATTTTCAAGGCCGTAAACCCAACCATGAATCGTCAAGTCTTGCCCTTTTTCCCATGCGTCTTGCACTATGTTGGTTCTACACACATTGCGCACTTGTTCTATTACATTAAGCTCAATAAGACGGCTCAAGCGCTGTGTTTCATCCATAGCATTAAGATGCTCAAGGTGTTTTTCTTTCACGTCACCTACGTGGCGAAGCCAGTTGTCAATAAAGCCAAATTTAGCATCGTTTAATACAGCTTGTACGCCACCACAACCATAGTGGCCTACCACCATAATATGTTTTACTTTTAACACTTCAACTGCGTATTGCATTACAGATAAACAGTTATGATCGGTGTGCACTACAACGTTTGCTACGTTGCGGTGTACGAATAACTCACCGGGTAATAAATCAACTATTTGGTTTGCAGGAACACGAGAATCTGAGCAACCAATCCATAGGTATTCTGGGTTTTGTTGCATTGATAAAATTTTAAAAAACTCAGGATCTGCTTCACTTGTGCGTTTAGCCCAGCGTTTGTTGTTTTCGAATAAATTTTTTAACTTTCTCATTGCATCTCTTATTAAGTCGAGGACAGGGAATTTAATTTATATTGGCAAGAATCAATATATTACGTGGTGTTAACTGCTTTTCGCAAAACGTTTTAACACTCACTTGATAACCTTGCTGTTGCAAATATAAAGCACGATCGAGTACAAGCCAAACCTCAATTGCCCTTCTGAACACATGTCGAACCAGTTCAACTCGGTCAGTGACTTTCTTTTTTGCTTGGCCAATATTTAAAAACGATTCATAATCAATACCTTGAGGTAAATTTAATGCTTTTTTCTCAGCAGCCCATGCACAAAATGATTTAAATGAATCTGAAAATATAGCCTTGTTAACCGATGGCACACTGACATATGACTGCTCGTTAGTTATCGATTTTCTAAGCGCGTCAAACCCAAGGCGCCATTCAAGTTCTGTTTTACGCACTTTATCTAATCGAGAAGGCGCAGTAACGGTTTCTTGCAGAGCTAACTTTAAGTCTCGATGAGTTAAATTAAGCTCACTTTGCTTAGCA
Source organism: Pseudoalteromonas carrageenovora IAM 12662 (assembly GCF_900239935.1). Taxonomy (NCBI): domain Bacteria; kingdom Pseudomonadati; phylum Pseudomonadota; class Gammaproteobacteria; order Alteromonadales; family Pseudoalteromonadaceae; genus Pseudoalteromonas; species Pseudoalteromonas carrageenovora. The sequence goes on along the minus strand of NZ_LT965928.1, from coordinate 319,527 downwards.
GCGTCACTCATTGCATGATAGTTATTTGGCGTATATAAATGATAGCAACAGGGGGAGAAACTAATTTGCTTGGCTTTGGCAAAGCATGCTTTTTGCATAAATACTTGATGTAGTGCCCCACATGCATGCAGTGCAACAGCGTGGGTGTCTTCGTTAAAAAAAGACTGAGTGTCGTCACTCAGTACATCAGCTTGGCTAAAGTGCATTGCTAAACCTTGTTGCTGAGCACTTTTTTGTCCTTGTTCACATAAATTAGCTTGAAGTTCAATACTGTGCACACTACTTGCGCCATTAAAAGCAAGCATTCGACCTAAATGTCCTTTGCCTGCGCACCACTCTATAACTGGCTCAGCAGAGTTAGGTAATGCCGATACAAAGTCTTGTAGCTGCTCAAACTTACGCCCTTTAATACCCGTACTTATCCAAAATGGGTAGTCACTGCGAGAAGCATTAATTTGTGGTATTTCGCACAGTAAAGCTAGTTTACTTACGTTATTTATATGAGGGGCAAAAAACTCATACAGCCGCTCCTGATCACAATCAAGTTCAACGACTTGTTGATCAGTTAAGTTATTAAGTAAGGTTGTTAACTCTGGCCACGGGCAGCTCTCAAAATCAAACGCTGTACACTGCCAATATTGGCGAGTGCTCATTAAAAATGTATCAAGTGCAAAAAATCGCTCAGCTAACGTCATAACAGCTTAAACTAAAAAAAAGACGATTTATTATACCAGTTAAGCGCTTTTAAACGCTTACTTTTTGCTAAAAATAAGCCGTAAGTACAGCGGAATAGAAATTATACTCACCAGTATTGCAGCAATTAACATCCACGATAACTGCATAGTTTCTGGCTCTTCGTAATTATAAATAAAGTCAGCTTTTACTTCATCAAACTCATTTTGCCCAATGCCATATAAGTCGGCTATCAGGCGCCATTTTGCCATCGACATATTACCTAGGTTAGTTGTGGGCGGCATAATATACTCTCGCAGTACTTCAGCTTCATACGCTAATTGATGGAAATTTTTATGATTAGCGTATTTTAATTGCGTAATAGCAATCGCTTCATCCATGTTCATCATGGCATAACGCCACCCTTTTAAACTTGCTTGATAAAAGTTCTCAACCGTTTTGGGATGCTTTTTAAGCATGTATTGACTCGTAAATAGAATATCACCATATACGTCCATTCCGTAGCGCTGTGGGCAAACAAGCCTATGGGCTATGCCTTGCTGAGTCATGTAATAGGGCTGATTAGTGACATACACCTGTGTAGCATCAAGCTTATTTTCTACCCATGCTTGAGTTGGGTTTTCACCGTCATAAACTGCAAGGTTATCTACATCTATACCACTGCGCTTAAGCATTACCAATAGCTCAGTGCTGTCTAGGCGGCTTACTTTAGTAATACGTTTATTAACAAAGTCTCGGGGATGAAAAATATCTGAAGTGTCTTTAACCATCCAGCAATAAGGTGAAAACTGTAAAATAGCAGCCATGGCAACAAAAGGCTGACCCTTTACTTTTTGCTGTAAAATACCAGAATGCGCTACACCAAATTGCGCTTTATTTGAAGCCACCGGTGCAAAAGTGTCGGGCATAAAAGGGTTGGCCGGATTAATAGTTACGTCTAAGCCGAGTTCTTTGTAATATCCTTTTTCTTTGGCCATGTAGTAACCGGCAAATTGAAATTGATGTGTCCATTTTAACTGTAAAGTCACATGCTCTTGTGCCATAAGCTGGCTGCAAAAAAGTAACGTTACGAGTATTAATCCTTTAATAGGCAACTGGGAGTTCCAAATAATGGTAAATACTTGTAACTATATGTAAAACACAAGATAAAGCAAGCACCCTACTTAGAGCGCTTGCTTATATGAGGATTAAGCTGAGACTAAATCGTCAGCTTTGGGGTTTTGCGATTGAGATGTTAAAAACTGCGTAAAACATGGATTTTGTGTTTCATCTTGAACGCTATAACCTAAACGGTTTAAATACTCGTTGAACATATCAAATTGGCTTGGCTCAATAGCAAAGCCAGCCAGTACATTACCCATAGAGCCGCCATGATTGCGATAATGAAATAGCGTAATATTCCAATTACTACCAAGCGTATCTAAAAAGCGTGCAAGTGCACCTGGATATTCAGGAAACTCAAAACGTAATAATCGTTCATGCAATTGCTCTGGCGCTTTACCGCCAACCATATAACGTACATGCAATTTAGCGAGTTCGTTGTCTGATAAATCACAAAATGCATAATCATTTTTGGTTAGGTCTTGTTTCAACTCGTTGAGCTCTTGCTCGCCTTGGCGTAGCGCAATACCTACAAATATTTGTGCTTCACCTGGGCCTGCATAACGGTAGTTAAACTCAGTAATAGCACGGCCACCTAAAGACGCACAAAACTGTTTAAAGCTGCCTTTTTCTTCTTTGATGGTAACGGCTAATAACGCTTCGTTTTTTTCACCTAGCGCAGTGCGCTCTGCTACGTAACGAAGACGATCAAAGTTTAAATTAGCACCCGAAAGTACAGCTGCTAAATGGAGTCCTTTTAAGCCCGATTGTTGACTCCACTTTTTAAGCCCTGCCGTTGCAAGAGCCCCAGAAGGCTCTGCAATCGCACGAGTAGAGACAAAAATATCTTGCATCGCGGCGCAAATTTCATCGCTACTCACGGTGATTACTTCATCACAAAACTTTTGCGCTAAGCGAAATGTTTCACTGCCAATAATTTTTACAGCAACACCGTCTGCAAAACTACCAACACGGTCAAGCTCTACCGGCTCTCCCGCTTTAAGTGCTGCTTGTAAACATGCGCTTTCGTCAGCTTCTACGCCAATAACTTTTATATCAGGGCGTAATGACTTGATATAAACAGCCATACCAGCAAGTAAACCACCACCGCCAACAGGTATAAATACGGCATCAAGCTCGTTGAGTTGCTGCATTAACTCGCGGGCAACAGTGCCTTGCCCAACGATAACGTCTGGGTCATCAAAAGGCGGAACAAATACACCATTACGCTGCTCAGTAAGTTCAAGCGCATGTGCTTTTGCCGCATCAAAATGATGACCATGTAATACCACTTCGCCACCAAGCGCACGTACTGCGCTTACTTTTATTTCAGGCGTTGTTACTGGCATAACAATAGTGGCTTGGTGCCCAAGGTGAGATGCACTAAGTGCCACCCCCTGAGCATGGTTACCAGCCGATGCCGTAATAACAACAGACCCTTTTGGTAACTTATTTAATTTATTGTATGCACCGCGTAATTTAAACGAATACACGGGCTGTTGATCCTCACGCTTAAGCCATACATGGTTACCTAGCTTAGCACTGAGCTGAGCCATTTCGCTGACCTCAGTAACTTTTGCCAAAGGCTCCATATTTGCCTGAATAATAGCGCGAAAATAATCGAGCTCTTGAGAAACCATAATTAGCTAAGCTCCTCCAGTTTGGCTAAATCACGTACAGCGCCTTTATCAGCACTGGTTGCAAGTAGTGCATACGCTTTTAATGCCGACGACACATAACGCTCACGATCAACCGGTTTGTAGGCTAATTTACCGCGAGCTAGTTGTTTTTGCTTACGCGCTTCAAGTTCTTCATCGCTTAATGCCAAGGTGATTTCACGTGTTGCAATATCAATGATAATCTTGTCGCCATTTTCAACATACGCAATGGCACCACCGCTTGCCGCTTCTGGCGATACGTGGCCAATAGATAAGCCTGATGTACCACCTGAGAAACGACCATCGGTGATCAATGCACACTTTTCAGCTAAGCCTTTTGATTTTAAGTAGCTCGTTGGGTACAGCATTTCTTGCATACCAGGGCCGCCTTTAGGACCTTCGTAACGAATAACAACGACATCACCCGCTTTTACTTCGTCGTTTAAAATACCTTCTACTGAATCATCTTGTGATTCGTACACCACTGCAGTGCCTTCAAAATGTAGCATTTCGTCAACAACCCCAGCGCTTTTAACAATACAACCATCAACCGCTAAGTTACCTGAAAGTACAGCTAAGCCGCCATCTTGTCTGAATGCGTGCTCAACACTACGAATACAACCATGTTCTCGGTCGTTATCACCTTCATCCCAACGGCACTCTTGGCTCATTGCTTTTGTAGTACGAATACCAGCAGGGCCTGCGCGGTAAAACTTTTGTGCTGCTTCGTTTGTAGGATCTGTCGCATCCCACTTTTTAACAAGCTCACCCATTGTCATACCCGCTACGTGGTTTACCGATAAATCAACTAAACCGGCTTTACCTAGCTCACGTACAATTGCCATCATGCCACCAGCGCGGTGAACATCTTCAATGTGATATTCTGGTGTTGCTGGGGCTACTTTACATAAAAATGGTGTTTTACGAGATAGCTCATCAATGTGCGACATATCAAAGTCTACGCCGGCTTCTTGTGCCGCTGCTAATAAGTGCAATACGGTATTTGAAGAGCCACCCATAGCAATATCAACAACCATAGAGTTCATAAAGGCTGTTTTGTTAGCAATAGCACGTGGTAACACATCATGGTTATCTTTTTGGTAGTACTCACGACATAAATCAACAATGCGAGCACCCGCTTCTACATAAAGTTGCTTACGGTCTTTATGAGTTGCAAGCGTTGTACCGTTACCCGGTAGTGCAAGGCCAATAGCTTCTAATAAGCAGTTCATTGAGTTTGCAGTAAACATGCCTGAACACGACCCACAAGTAGGACATGCAGAGCGCTCTACTTGCTCTGAATCAGCATCACTTACCGACTCATCAGCGCCTTTAACCATGGCATCTACTAAATCTAATTTAATATCAATGTTAGCAAGTTTTGTTTTACCCGCTTCCATTGGTCCGCCCGATACAAAAATAACCGGTATGTTTAAGCGTAGCGCTGCAAGCATCATCCCTGGGGTAATTTTGTCACAGTTAGAAATACAGATCATCGCATCGGCGCAGTGGCCGTTAACCATGTACTCAACCGAGTCGGCAATTAAATCGCGAGAAGGTAGTGAGTAAAGCATACCGCCGTGGCCCATTGCGATACCGTCATCAATGGCGATGGTATTAAATTCTTTTGGTACGCCACCCGCTTGAGTGATTGTTTCAGCCATTAACTCACTAAGCTGATTAAGGTGTACGTGCCCTGGTACAAATTGTGTAAACGAGTTAACTACAGCAATAATTGGTTTACCAAAGTCTGTGTCGGTCATGCCTGTTGCGCGCCATAATGCACGTGCGCCTGCGCGTTTACGTCCTTCAGTTGTTGTTGCACTTCTTAATTTAGCCATAGTTACCTCTGTTTTGCCGCTCTGTAAGCGGGCATTCCTCATTCTAAAAATTGGTGAGTAACTGTTATTCAATTACTCGTAAATTTGTATTGTTAGCAATTACACAGCTTGTTGCTGTAAATTTTGTAAAGTGATTTCTTTAACGTCCACCAGCTTATTTAACTGGCTTGTTAAAAGATGGATTGGTTTATCGCTGTCTACTGTCATTGCAACATTGTAGTGGCCATCATCCATATTGAGCTGAAAATGCGTAAGGTCAAAACCACGGTGACGCACTACACGTAAAAAACGCTCGACCGCTATACTTTGGCTCTTTAATGCAATAGTTAGGCTGTGTTTCATTGTGCTTTCTCCGTAATCATTTCGTCATTTGCAGCCCCTGGTGGTACAAGTGGCCATACGTTTTCTTTATCGTCTATGCAGGCATGTACTATATACGGCCCTTTGCTGTTAACTAATGCTGTTATTGCATCATCAACTTGATTTGCATGTGTAATTGTTTGCCCAGGAATACCAAATACAGCGGCTAACTGAACAAAATCAGGGTTATCTGAAAGGTTTGTTTCAGAATAACGTCCTTCAAAAAATAGCTCCTGCCATTGGCGAACCATACCTAAGCGTTGGTTATCTAATATTAGTATTTTTACTGGTAAATTGTTACGGCGAATAGTCGCAAGCTCTTGAATGTTCATCATGATTGAGCCATCACCCGACACCGTTATTACAAAATCGTCTGGGCGCGCTACTTGCGCACCAATGGCGGCCGGTAAACCAAAGCCCATTGTGCCTGCGCCACCGCTACTTAAATGATTACTCGGGTGACTAAACTTCATGTGTTGCGCTACCCACATTTGATGCTGACCAACATCGCAGCACACTACGCCTGTTTTTGGCATACGCTGGCTTAATTGGTTCAATAAATACGGGGCAAATACTTTTTCGCCTGGGTAGTCGTAGCGCCAGGCATGCTTTACGCTTAACTGCTTATTTGTATCGCACCATGCTTTAGGGGTTACAACACATTCAAGTGCCGGTAATGACGTTTTTAAATCAGCAATTAATGAGGCTTTAGCAGGTTTACGTTTACCTACTTCAGCTGCATCTATATCTAAGTGGATTACTTTTGCTTTGGCTGCAAATTTAGCTAAGTTACCAGTTACGCGGTCATCAAAGCGAGCGCCTATACACACTAATACATCGCACTCTTGTACTGCTATATTAGCGGCTTGTGTACCGTGCATGCCTAGCATACCTAAGTAATGTTCGTAATCTGGTAATACGCTGCCTAATGCCTTAAGTGTTGATACTGCTGGCATCTGTGTTTTATTTAAAAACTGCATTAACTCATTTTGTGCATCAGCGGCTTGCACGCCGCCGCCAACATATGCAACTGGCTGCTTTGCTTCACTTAATAACTGATTTGCAATGGCAACTTGGTTTAAATCAAGTTGCGGTAAATATTCATCAGCGGCTAACCAAGGTTTAAAAGGCACTTGCGCCATTTGAATGTCTTTTGGAATATCAACAAGTACAGGACCTGGGCGACCACTTTGGGCTAAGTGCATGGCCTCTTGTAGTATTTCGGCTAAATCTTCTGCTCGCTCTACCATGTAACTGTGTTTTGTACACGAAAGTGACATACCAAGTACATCTACTTCTTGAAATGCATCTGAGCCAATGGCTGCAGTAGGTACTTGGCCGGTAATAGCTAACAATGGCACTGAGTCCATCATCGCATCGGCAAGTGCTGTTATTAAGTTAGTTGCCCCTGGGCCTGATGTTGCTAAACATACACCTAATTTACCTGTGCTGCGGGCATAACCTACAGCAGCAAAGCCAGCACCTTGCTCATGACGAGTAAGGTAATGTTTGACTGGCGCGCCATACAGCGCATCGTAAATTGGCATAATAGCTCCGCCTGGGTAGCCAAATACCTCTTTAACGCCGTGTTTGGCTAATAAATCGATTGTTAGTTCTGCGCCTGTCATTAATAAATCCTCATTCCTCAGTGACAACCCAATTACATTTTTACGCTAAAAATTTTACCCTTAAAACTAAAAAGCCCTCCGAACGGTTAGGTGCGGAGGGCTTTTTAATGCTTAAGTTTATAGCACTACGAAGCCCTCGCGGGAATAATCACCACGATAATAATCAGGACTAGGTTAAGTGCATTTGTAAGCATGTAATTAATACCAAATTTAAATCATTTGTTACGAAAGGTAATCTTTCGCTCTGTTATGTATTAGTACCGCGCTGAGCCCTTTAAGTCAATACCAAACTCAATTCAAAAAAAACACTAAAAATCAAATTAAGTGGTTTTAAAATTCACCATAAATCTATTTAAAGGATTTTTTATGCTTTAATTTCAAGCATGGAAATTCACTATTCTTATATCTCTCATTTATGGTTTGATTAATTTTTGAGGTTTTTTGCAAATAAAAAATATTTATTTTCCTCAGGGAATACGTAGGTTCTCTTAAGCAATTCTTAAGTGTTGTTACATAGCATGGCGTTGTTATTTTAAACGAGCCTAAATATGAACATACTTAGCCAAATACCAGTACAAAAAAAGCCAAATCGTAGTAAGCGGTTTTACATTCACTGTAGTGCTAACGCCTTTGTAGTAATGATTGCCTGTTATTACTGTTTAGTTATAAACATTCCTTTTATTCAAGGTTCGTTTAGCGCCATTACCTCACTTGCGTCTTTTTCATGGCTGTTTTTACTCTCAGTCCCGCTACTTTTGCTATGCCTTTTAATTATTTTCTTTTCGATAGTGTCGGTCAGATGGTTACTAAAACCTATTAACTACCTCTTACTGATAATTTCGAGTGGTGTGCTTTATGGCTCATTAAGTTACGGCGTCGTGTTTGACTATTCAATGATTCAAAACACGTTCGAAACAGATTCAAGCGAAGCGTTGAACTATTTAAACCCGCAGCTCATAGGCTTTTTACTGCTATTTTGTGCGTTACCTGTTTTTATATTAAGCAAAGTGAAAATACATTTCGCTCGCCCCCACCAAGAAGCGATTAGCCGTATAAAGCTAATTGTAGCGTGCTGCTTATTAATTGCTTTAGTGGTTGTGAACTTTTACGCCGACTACGCAGCCACTGGCCGTAATAATCGCATTTTGAAAAAAGAAATCATTCCATTTCAGTACCTCTCTAGCGGTTATAAATACATGCGCGATCAACTGCTATACACCAATATAAAGTTTAAAAATATAGATACAATACCCACTTTAATTGCGCCTACTACTACCAGCGTAACAGTTATAGTTGTTGGCGAAACCGCACGAGCAGACAATTTTGCTTACCAGGGTTATAAACGTAACACCAATCCTTATACACAAAAGCATAATGTAACGTATTTTAATAATGTGGCGTCTTGTGGCACAGCTACGGCTGTGTCTGTGCCGTGTATGTTTTCATTGCAAACACACGATAACTTTGATCGATTAGCAGCCGACAACCAACAAAACCTGATTGACCTAGCACAACAAGCTGGCAGTGATGTACTGTGGGTTGATAACAACAGCGGCTGTAAAAACGTATGCACCCGTGTTGTTAACATAAATATCCCAACCGCTGCATCAGCGCTTTGCGATGGGAAATATTGTTTTGATGAAGCACTTATTGCTCCACTTAAACGCAAACTCGCCAATTTAAGCCAAGCTAATACCGTTATCGTCCTACATATGATGGGCTCGCACGGACCAACCTACTTTAAACGCTACCCAGAAAAGTTTAAGCAATTTACGCCTACGTGCGACAGAAGCGACATTCAGAACTGCTCACTCGATGAATTAGTTAATACCTACGACAATACAATTGCGTACAGCGACTTTGTTAACGCCCAAGTAATTGATCAATTAAAAGCACTGCCGAACAACATAGATAAGCAGTTTTTATATGTCTCTGATCATGGTGAATCACTTGGCGAAGCCGGTGCTTACTTGCATGGCTTTCCGTATAGCTTTGCGCCTAGCACGCAAACACATGTTCCTCTTTATATGTGGGCCGATGAGCATAACCAACGCATTACCAATACCTGTTTAGCTAATTTAGACACACGAGCTGCACGCTCACACAACAACATTTTTCACACCCTTTTAAATTTAATTGGCATTAAAAGCAAAACGTATCAGGCATCCCTTGATTTACTTGCTCGCTGCCAAACAACACCAAGCGAAATAAAACTATGAGCAATAAAACCGTTAAAAAACGCCAAGGCTTAATGCGCCTTATTTTTACCTTAAACCATTCTTTTAACGGCTTAAAATGGATGAGTCGATTTGAAGCGGCGTTTCAACAAGAGCTAGCACTGTTTTCGTTACTTGGAGTGTTTGTGTGGCTACAAGAAATTGCATTAAGCGACAAGTTATTACTGATAGCCAGCCTGCTTTTTGTATTGTTTGCTGAGCTGGTAAATACAGCCGTTGAGGTTGTAGTTGATAGGATAGGCCGTGAATACCACGAGCTTTCGGGGCTTGCTAAAGATATTGCCTCAGCCAGTGTGTTTATAGCCATGCTAATTACTGCTCTTATTTGGTGGGCTGTATTATGGGCATAAAGCTAACTTTTATACCTAAAATACAAAATGCACTTGGCCCTGTATGGATTTTTGTTGTATTTACTGTTTTGGCACTGAGTTTTTTAACACTTGCTCGCTTTGGATTAAGTGTATGGCAAGGGGAGCGTGTATTTGGATCGCATGCGTGGTTATCTATATTTATAGGTGGGTTAAGAGTAGATATAGCCACTCTAAGCTACATTATTATGCCCGCATTACTACTGACTTTAGTGATGCAAAGTATAGGTTGGCAAAATAAAGTACGTGGGCTACTTAAAATATACTTAGTAATAATGTCGGCTTTACTCGTTTTTTTTGAAGTGATTACGCCTACGTTTATAAACGAGTACGATTTACGCCCAAACCGCTTATTTATAGAATATTTAATTTATCCTAAAGAAGTCTCAAAAATGATTTTTTCAGGCTATAAGTTAGAAGTATTTATTGCTGTTATAGCACTTATTTTAAGCTGTAAATTTGCAAGTAAAGTATTTAGCAATCAATGGCAAAGCAAATCATCACTAACAGGCTTAAATCAATCAATTTTAGCGCTTGTTTTAGTATGCTTAACTATTTTGGGCGCGCGTAATTCATTAGGACACAGGCCGCTTAACCCCGCCATGGTCTCGTTCTCTACTGATCACTTACTTAACGACTTAACCCTTAACTCACTTTATAGCGTCGCATTTGCAGTTAAGCAACTCTCTAATGAGCAATCAAGCCAAGACTATTACGGTAAAATGCCTACCGATGAATTGCTTAGTATTGTGCGTAGTAACATGCAAAACACGCAAGGCACATTTAGTGATGTAACCGCCCCTACAAAAACGTTTCATGGCGCAAGTAATATAGGTAAACCCAAAAATCTAGTCATTATTTTACAAGAAAGTTTAGGTGCTCGTTATGTAGGCACGCTTGGCGGTTTACCGCTTACACCTAATATCGACGCCCTTTACAAGCAAGGCTGGGGGTTTGATAATTTATACGCCACGGGTACACGTTCAGTGCGTGGAATTGAGGCAGTGATTACAGGGTTTACACCAACGCCTTCACGTGCGGTTGTTAAGCTTGATAAATCACAACGCGACTTTTTTACCATTGCTGATTTTTTAGCTAAGAAAAATTACAACACCCAGTTTATTTATGGTGGCGAAAGCCATTTTGATAACATGCGAAGCTTCTTTTTAGGTAATGGCTTTAAAGATATTGTAGATACGAATAACTTTAATAAAATAGACTTTAACGGCTCGTGGGGCGCATCAGACGAAGACTTATACGACCAAGCCGATCTCGAACTCTCTCAACTTGAAAAACAGAATAAACCCTTTTTTAGTCTTATATTTTCCAGCTCTAATCATAGCCCGTATGACTTTCCTGACGATAAAATAACGCTGTACGATAAACAAAAGCAAACCCGAAATAATGCTGCAAAGTATGCCGATTATGCACTAGGTACATTTATCGAAAAAGCTAAAAAATCGAGCTACTGGGACAACACCGTATTTATAGTTATTGCCGATCACGACTCACGCGTATCGGGTTCGAATTTGGTCCCGGTTGATCACTTTAGAATTCCAGCAGTTATTTTTGGCAAAGGTATAGCTCATAAACGCTATGACCAACTAGCCAGTCAGCTCGATATTCCTGTTACTCTACTGTCTTTAATTGGCGCAAGTGGTAAGCACCCAATGATAGGTCATGATTTATCAAAGCCAATTAGCGACAACAAACAACGCGCAATGATGCAATACGACAAAAACTTTGCTTATATGCACGATAATAAAGTGGTGGTGTTACAACCACAAAAACCAGCAACCACCTATACGTATAGCAATAACCAGCTTTTACCATGTGAAAACGATGAGCAACTAGTTAAAAAAGCCCTAGCCCACGCGAACTTAGGGAATCTAGCTTATACAAATGGTTGGTACCATTAACAAAGTGACTTAATAATAAAGCCTTGTTAAAGTAACAAGGCTTTTTTTATAAACTGAGTAAACATGAAAATCCTCGTTATTGAAGACTCCGAAGCACTAAGGCGCAGCTTGCAAGTTGGCCTTAGCAACCTTGGCTTTACCGTAGATGAAACCGGTGATGGCTCACAAGGGTTGAGCATGGCACTGAGTGGAAACTACGACCTCCTGGTACTTGATTTAATGCTACCGAGTGTTGATGGCATGAATATTTTACAAGCACTACGTAGCAGTAATAGCCAAAGCTGTGTGCTTATTCTATCTGCAAAAAGCGAACCTCAAGATAAAATTAATGGCCTGATGAAAGGCGCTGATGACTATTTAACTAAGCCATTTTCATTTGAAGAACTCCATGCTCGTGTCCTTGCATTGCTTCGTCGTGGTTCATTGCAAAACCAACAAAATACACTGACCGTAGGCGACTGCGTATTAGATCTCTCGCTTAAAACGCTTCATTACAAGCAGCATGCTATTGAGCTCACGCGTAATGAATACAAAATAATAGAATGCTTATTTAACACTCCTGAGCGAGTGTTAGGACTAGAGTTTATAAGCGAAGCAGTAGTAGGTCAGTTCGATATGCTCTCTAAAAATGCGCTTGAAGCACACATATCTACTATACGTAAAAAAGTAAGACAGTTTGATGGCGAGCTTCCGATAAAAAATAAACGGGGGTTTGGCTATGTTGCCACAGCAAAATAAAACACACTCAATTAAACGTAAACTGGTTAATTATATTAGCGCAGTGATTTCAGTTATTTTATTCACTATATTTTTAACCGTTGATTTAAGTGTAGATACTTGGGTCGAGGACCAGTTCAATCAATCTTTAACTAACAAAGCTAACTACTTAAAAACCTTAGTAGAAGATGATAACGGCAATGTAGAGTTTGATTTTGCTGGCGAGTTTATGTCTGAATATGAGCAAGCACAAGCCAGCGAGTTTTATCAGCTTTGGCACGGCGAAGCGATATTTGAACGTTCCGATTCACTCGATTTGTTTCCAAATGCCAACTTACCTTTTTTAAACATGCCAATAAATGAATCTAAAATAATCGATATTGAGCTTCCTAACGGACATGATGGCCGCGCACTTATAAGCCATTTTATTGCACAAAAAGATGATAGAAGCACTACAGGTTTAGACGTATTTAACCGTATGACACTAACAATAGCAGCACCTACTGATGAACTTAATAAAGTGCTCATAATTATAGATGTTGTATTTATTTTAACATGTATATTTGGTGTATTTGGCGTGCGCTATTTAGTGACACGTATTGTAAATAAAGGCTTGTATCCGCTGCATAATTTAAACGACCAAATAAAGTTACTCGATATTACCGGTGTAGCACAAACCATAGAAAGCGATATAAAAGTAGAAGAATTAGAACCCATACGTAACGAACTAAATAAGTTTATCACTGTAAATCAGAAACTCTACAGCAATGAAAAACGCTTAACTAGCGATATAGCACACGAACTAAAAACTCCTATTGCTGAACTCATAAGCCTTTCAGAGGTAGCTATTCGATACCCTGAAGATAAACGTATTAGCGACACCTATACCAGCGACGTACTCAATATATCCCAGCGAATGAAAACGATTGTAAATAGCTTACTGTTATTGCAACGATCTAGCAGTAATGCTTTTGAGCTGAGTAATCAAAATATCATTTTAAAACGCTTAATTGACCAAATTATTGAGGAGCTGGCCTTCAAGCATCTAAATATATCAAAGCGTATTAATAATATGCTCGATGATGATTTAACTATTATTGCAGATGAATTTAGCTTAAATACCATTTTATGTAATCTTATAGATAACGCGCTATTTTACGGTATAACTGATCAAGCAATCATATTAGATACCATTGAAAATGAGCATAGTGTAACAATTTCAATCAGTAACAAAGTCGACAGGCTACTTAACAATGAAGAGCTAAGTGCTATTTTTGATCCACTGTATCAACTCGATTCGTCACGAACTAATAACCAACGCCACGGTTTAGGCCTTTCTATAGTGCAAAGCTTATGTGATTTAAATGGCTTTAAAATCAATGCTCAAAATAACGAAAATAATACCCTTACATTTAATTTAACACTGCCCATAAAGTGAATTTAGGTTAGTATTTATCTAACTCAACAATGAGATTTTAAGGACAAGCTATGAAAGCAACACCTCGTATTAGTCACCTTTTTATTATGGTGCTGTTTACAGTACTTAGTTTTAATAGCCTTGCGGCACCGGCTTTATATAAAGTAGAGAAAAACGGCACTAGCTCATATTTGTTTGGCACAGTTCACGTAGGTGATGCCAGCATGAAAGGCTTACCAGAAAAAGTAACTAAGGCTATAGATCAAAGCGAGCAAGTTGTTGTTGAAGTAGATATTAGTAAACTCACGCCTTTGCAAATGCAGCAGCGTTCAATGCCCTTTATGATGCTTAAAGATGGCAAAACATTACAAACAGAGCTCTCAAAGCAAAACTACAGTAAACTTAAAGATTATTTTTCTAAAAAATCGATTGATATTGCCATGTTTAACGGCCTAAAACCTTGGGCTGTAATGGTGACGATGATGCAAATTGAGTTTCAAAATGCAGGTTTTTCTGACCAAACAGGCATAGACAAGCAAGTACTTGCTTACGCTAAAAAGCAAAATATCACAATTGGAGAGCTAGAAACGCTAGAGCAGCAACTGCAAATGTTTGATGGTATGGCACTATTAAGTAACGAAATGATTGAAGAAACGTTTGAGCAGCTTGCCGATATTAATACCTACTTCATTAAGCTAGTAAACGCATGGAAAAATGGCGATATGGATACGCTTACCGAGTACTACAATATGAGTTTTGACGAGAGTAATTACGGTGAAATAAGCGAGCAAGTTATGCTAGTTAATCGTAATGATAAATGGGTTGAGCAATTAGTGCCTCGCTTAACTAAAGAAAAGCTATTTATTGCAGTAGGCGCACTGCACTTACCAGAGCAACATGGTTTAATAAAGCAGTTAAAAGATAAAGGTTTCAGTGTTACTCGCCTTTAAAATTAGACCCCCTATAGAGCTTACGAAATGGCTACTCTTTGTAAGCTCATAATATTTAAGTGAATTATGAAACGTATTCAATTTGAGATTTTATTTTTTCTCTCCATGCTGTTTATAAGTGGAATATATTACTATCAAGAGGGACACTTTAAACCAAGTGGCGGGTTAATCATTGCTTCTACTCTTCTTGCGATTGAAATCGTTATTTATTCAATAGAAAGTATTAATAAAAAATATAAAAAACGAACTAATACTTAAAATCTTCCATTTTTAAGTAATTCTCTATTCCTTTAATTTTGTCTGCCGCATGGTGATTTACATAAATTACAGTGCTTGTATTAGCCGCACACACTTTCTCGATTAATACTAACACCCGCTGCCTATTCGCTTCATCTAGCCCTAAGCAAGGCTCATCTAAAATAAGTAATGTGGGGTGCTTTATCATCGCGCGTACAATTAATAACATACGCTGATCCCCATACGAAAGCTGGGTAAATGAGGTGTTTTGCTTATCACTTAAACCTATTAATGCAAGCCACTGCTTGGCGATATTTACTTGTGAATCACTCGGTTTTTGATATAAACCAATGCTGTCATAAAATCCTGAAATAACAGTATTAAGCGCCGAAATACTTACTCGGAAATCTATATGAAGTGCATTTGATATAAAACCAATGTGCTGTTTTATACCCCAAATACTTTCACCCGTACCCCGTTTAAACCCAAACACTTCAATGTCATTATTATAACATTGAGGGTTGTCACCTGTTATTAAGTTTATAAGCATGTTTTACCTGAGCCATTTGCTCCACTTAGTTGCCAATGCTGATGCTTTTTTATAGTCCAGCTTAAGTTTTTAAATACAGTTACATCACTATAACTAACTTTAGCATTATTTAATTTAACTAAAGTCTCGCCTGCAAATAGCGATTGTAACTGTGTGCTATCGGGTTTTGGTACACTTAATGTAGTGTGCTCTAAATGCAGTAATTTTAGTAAGTCGTTTAACTGTTCAACACTTGGGTTAGCTAATGTATGGATTAAGCACCCTTGGCTAACATAACCATAATGAGAAATAAAAGCAGGGATTTCATCCAGACGGTTTAAGACAAAAACAAAAGTAATTATTTTACTAAGATCTACTAGTATTTGATTAAGCTGAAGGCACGAATCCGCATCAAGTCCATCAAAAGGCTCATCAAGCACCACTAAGTCACAGCTTGAACTAAGCGCATTAATGAGTAATAACTTGCGGGTTTCACCGGTTGATAGGTCTCTAAAGCGCCTGTTTAGTAGCGTATCAAATTTAAAAAGCTCAATAAGCTGAGTTAAAAGGCTGCTGTGTTGGTTTTGCGAGGTAAATATAAGATCTTTTACTAAGCTTTGCTTTTCATGCTCTAACTCATTTGCTAGTAATTGCTTTTGGGAATCAGATGAGACCAACATCAAGTTGTCAATGTTACTTAACCGTTTGCCACTCTCACACTTTGCGTCGCCTATTAAGGTAGCCGTTAACGCTGATTTACCTGCGCCATTCCCGCCTAATAATAGCCAATGTTCTCCCAAATTAACTTGCCAATTTAAAGTACTAATATTGTAACGGCTTTTACCCTGCCCTTTTAAGTAACCATTAAATTGCTGAAGCGTAATTGACTGCACGTGCGTTTCCGAGTAAACAATAAAACAACAACTTAACGCATATTTAAAGTACTTAGCAAGTACCTTCACTGCAAGTGAAATTAATTTCACGTATGCTATTTAAAGCATCCTCAATTGCTTGTTGGCTGATAGGTTTATGGATATGAAAATTAGCTCCATTTTTATAAACTTGCTCCATATCATCATCTGAGGTATTTGCTGTTACGGCTATAATTGGCATGGTTTTATTAAGTTCAGAACGTATTATTTTTATTGCTTCAAATCCATCCATCACTGGCATATTTAAATCCATAAAAATAATATCGTATTCATTTTTGCTCACCATATCACACGCTATTTCTCCATTTACGGCGCACTCGTAGCTTAAATTTAAAAGAGTAAGTATACGGGTAAGCAACAAAGTATTAAGTGGGTTATCCTCAACAACTAAGCATGTTAGATTGCTGTTTACTGTGTGCTCTACAAGCGCTTCTTTATGACTTATTATTGGTAAGCTTAGGGTTACTGTAGCGCCATGCGTTTCGTTGTTTTTAAAGCTTATTGCGCCATGAAGCGCCTTAACTACATACTGTACCCGGGTAAGTCCGGTTCTTAATCCTTGAAAGTGGTTACTCTGTTTAAACGAATCAAACTCAAGATCAGCAATTACCTGTGAAAAACCACAACCTGTGTCTTTCACAGTTAAACAAAACTCATTATTTAAAAGCTTTGCAGATACATTAATCTCACCTTGAGCTGTAAATTTAATCGCGTTACTCATCAATTCAGTAAACATATGCTGCAAGCGCTGGTGATCTAATTTACAAATACAATTTAACGATTCATCTAAATGACTAGTTAACTTTATACCTTTTTGCTTACATGCATATTTATAAGCTATCACTACTTTATTGCACGACTCTAATAGGTTTTCATCTTTTAAATGGGGCACCCACTTCCCTGCACTTAGAGCTTGCAGGTCTTGTAACTCATCAAGCATGGATATTAATCTGAGGGAGCAATATTTTGCCTGTGTTTTAATACTTTCTTGCTCAGGGGTTATCTCTAGTGCTTCTATAGATGTGATAAGGCCTTGTAAAGGTGTTCTAAATTCGTGACTAGCTCTGGCAATAAAATGCTCTTTATTTTGGCTAATTTGCTGTACAAAATCTTTTTGTTTTTGTAATTCTAACAGCGTACTTGTTACTTCTTTCTCCATTGGCATAAAAACAAATCTTAGCTCAATTAGCAGTAATATCATGGCTAATAGCCAACATAATATTTCTAAATTAGAAACCCAGTTAACCTTACTGAGCGCACTTTGCTCATATAAACTAACTGCCTTATCGAGGTTTAATAAAACCGCTTCTACCTCTTCGATAGAAAAAACTGACTGTTTTACTTCCCCCTTTTGGTATAACAACTTCTCTGCTTCTAATATGTATTGTGTAACGCTTTTATCTAGCTGTATTGGCTCATATAGGTATAACTTTATAAGCTCAGGCGTTAAATATTTATACTCCCCGTTAGGGCTTTGAGCTAATAATTGTTGATGAGCAGATTTAAATACATTTAAGGATTTTTTTAGAGATTGAGTATGTAATGCAGAGTAGTTATTCGTATTAAGTATAGTATTACTATGCCAGGCTATTTTTTGCGAAAGCATCCTTTGCTTACCTGCAATATTAATAATTTTAGCATCGTACTTTTGAACCGAAATACTTAATTGGAGTAATAATGCAGAACCACTGATCAAAAGCGCAATAGCTAATAACGCCCATCGGTATCGCTTTCTAACACTTTTAATAATATTGAACATGTAAGGACCTGTTTTTTTATCTAAGTGTAGCCTAATTTTATGAAACGCAAAATCAGTAAGAGTAATACCATTTATATGATTAAGTAAGCTATGTTTAGACAAGAAAACTATGACAATAAAAACCCAGCAAAAGCTGGGTTTTATAAAGTTAAACGTTATCTATTTTCTAATCGGTTGTAATCAAACATTCCATGTTCTATACCACGATACTCTTTTGCCACAGAGTGTAAAATGTCGCTGTATTGCCAAAACTGTGGGTGAGTGCGGCGTATTCCAAATTTACTTTTTAAAGCACGATAATCAGCTTCAATTTGCATCATTGGCAACTGCTCGGCAAATGCATTAACTTGTTGATCGTTATTTAAATACCAAATAGCAGCAGGGTAATCACCTATAAAGCCAGGCACTATTGTAGCTGTATCTTCATCATAGGCTCGTTGGCCGTTTTCATTTAATAAACTCGATATATTATAGTGCGCATTATGATGGATGATTGTATAACCTTTATGGCTATTATCAGCTTACTTAACAAGTACAAAAGAAATTTGAGGTAATAAATTAACCGCCTCTGCAGACATATTATTTATTGCACTTAACGGCTCTGGCACTTTAGTGTAATCGTACCTTTCACTTAGTACAGGCGCTAAAGTCTCCTTCATTAAAGTGTATAACTCGTGCTGTGGGTTATCGGTTTTATACTCAATACCGCTTGGCTGGCTAAATTCGCGATTATTTTTAAAGAACTTAGATAAATCTGGTGGTGAGTTACGATACCACTGTTTTTTAATTTGATTACGCTTTGCCTCTGGCAGCAACGATAAAAAGTTTTGCTCGCCCTCTAAACGTAAAAAATCCATATATAAGCGTGTCACTAATTGGTGACCAATATTTCCGTACACATCAAAACCGGCTACAAGTAAGTAGTGAATACGCTCAAATAAAGCATAATCAAGTATCCAAGTTGTTTTAGGTTCTTGCCCTATAAAACCTTTAACCACAGTAGCACTGTCAAAATGACGAAAAATAGTCAGTGCTGCATTTTTATTATGTCCATCACCTTTCCAAAGCAAATCGGTTGTAAGATGCTCGCCACCTTTAAACATGTCGTTTGCAAGCTCAACTTTAGCCTGTAAATATTTTTTCTCACGTACTGAATATTTAACCCAGCTAGAGATAGGCAATGCATTACTTTCTTCAGCAGCAGGAAGCTCTAGAGCATCTTCATGTTGTACAAGCATTTCCCCTACAGCGGGTGTAGCAACTTTATCAGGGTCAGCAAAGGCTACCCAAAAATGATCATTAATTACGTTTAGCGCAATCTGACCACGACAAACAGGCCCTTTTATAAAACCCATAATAATAAGTTCAGCTTCATCAAGCATAAACTGATACTTAGAATTAATAGGAATTACTTCAAATGTTTTAAATGGATTTGAAGCCGACTGAGCTTTATAACTCGGCATTTTAGTTACGGTGTAATCAGGCGCAATAAACTGCTCATATAAACGTAGTAACTTAGCTTCATTAAGCTCAAGTGGTAAATGTGTTTTAGAAAGAATAGTTGAGCGTTCTTGCATAAAACGATAATAAACACGGCTAACTTTAGGATCATCATATGGGCGGCGCGTGTTGATTAGCTTTATTTCCTCACCAGGAGGAGTACTTGAACGCACAAGTTTAAAAAAGCTTTTTGGGTTTTCGGGAGTAAAATAAATGTGCGCTAAAAACCAATGTTCATATATATAACGAGCGGATAACTGATACTTTAAACTATCTTGATTTAAAAATGCTTCCCAGCCTTTTATTTTGTTTAGATCAAATTGGCTAGGCGGCTTAAGGTGCGACATTTTACCGCCATCTTTAAGCCAGTTTTGTAAATGATTAAACTCTTCCCGCGAAACTCCCGGTAAACCATAAGGCATACCAGCATGGGGTTGCTCATCCGCAAGTCGATCAAATTCGCCCATTGTGGCACACGTTTGTGAGCGACTAAGTGAAAAATCAAACTCATCATCTAAGACTTCATTAGCAGGTAATTCATGGCTTTGCTTTAATACCAAACTATTAAATAGCACGCTACCAGCTAAGTTAGCCTCTTCTGTTTGAGCGCGCTCATTAAGCACAGGCGTAAAGTTTTTCTCGCGCCATTGCTTAGTATCAGTGGCATCAAATAACAAACGGCTCGGTGTAGTGGCAAGTAAACGTGTTCCATCATAAACAAGATCTTTGCTTAGCCCACGGTCAATACCCTCAGGCGATGAAAGCTTCAATTGACAAGGCGCATCATAACAGCCATGACATACAACACAGCGAGTATCGAGTACTGGTTTTACATTTTGTAAAAAATCAGCCCCGGCACCCGTGGTATGTGGAACAATACGTTCCTGTGTTTGCTCTGCACCAAATACATTATCGTAATGAGCACTGCCTAAATATGCACACCCACTCAAAATAATCAGTACTATGGCACTTATTAGAATTTTTTTCATTCTAAGTCCTCATCACCTAAGTCAAATGTTGGCATCATATCCATTTGTGGAGATACAAATGTTTGTTGCTCTGAGGTATTTAGTACCACACTCAATAAAGGTCCATGAGTTAAAGTAATTTGCGCATCGTGCTCTTGTTCTATAATCGCCAAGTACACCGAATCTGTAATTAATAGTTGGTAATTACTCAGCGTAATAGCAACACTGCTACCTTCGCTCGGGTTTTGGCAAATTTGAGTTAGTAACTCATCATTTAACGCAATAGAAATTTCAAAATCAGGGTGTTCTAAATCTCTTTCACTCAAAGTTTCATCAAGAAGAAATAAAGGAAGGGTTAAGTTGCTATCTTGTTCAATTTCCATTGTGCTCTCAGTGCTACTAACTATTTAATTGTGTGCATTATAGCAAGAAAAATTGCACAATAATTCATAATGGATAGTCAAATAACGTGGGGAACTTAGTTGCTGGTATTAAATAATATTATCTTTAATACCAGAATATATTTACGCTAATGAACTACTAAGCATATCTGGCTGTATTACCGAAAATACAGCACCCTGAGGATCACAGATAACACAAAATCGGCCAACGTCAGGAACATCTGTAGCAGGTACACACACTTGCCCGCCAAGCTCTACAGCTTTTTTAATAGCCGTATCGCAATTCTCAACAGCAAAATAGATCATCCAATGAGCAGGAATATCTCCCGGCCACTCTTTTGTCATTTCAAGCATGCCTGCGATAGGTTTACCATTAACTAAAAACAATGTGTATTGCATATTATCCATTGGCTTTGTTTCACTTTGCCAACCCAGCAAAGAACAGTAAAAATCTTTACTTGCTTTAGTATCTCGCGTTGCCATCTCATACCAATATGGCGTGTTTAACTCCTCAACACGTTTACACCCTTTATGCGCATTCCCTTGCCACAGAGCAACAGTTGCTCCACCAGGATCTTTTATCATTAATATTCTGCCAGCATCCATTACATCATGAGGACCCGCAATAATTTCAGCACCAAGGCTTTGTGCTTTTAAAGCACATTCATCAACATTATCTACAGTAATATATGCTAACCAATAACTCGGAACACCCGCAGTAACCTGTTCTTGATCCATTTCATACATTGCTGCAATATCATCACCTTGTTTTTGCAGCATGGTGTAATATAAATTTTCTCCAATTGGCTGGTCATCATATCCCCAATTAAATAATGAAGTATAAAATGCCTTACCATCTTTCCAGTTATGAGAGCAAAGCTCAGACCAGCAAAAAGTACCATGCAGATAATTTTCAATTTTACTCATTATAAATCCCTTATTATTCTAATCTTATATATCTGAGTTCTGTACTCTATTTGTAAATTTATAAAGTAACAGTTATTAGATTTAGACTAGAGCAATAATTGTTCTGAGTCGATAAAAAGAAATACATGCCAGTAAGGTTTAAATAACATACTTAAAAAGTTATTTTATGATGCCAAGGCTAACGCCTAATCTACTCACTTTTGATTACCAACAGCCGTAGAGAGTTACAGTAAAATGTTACTTTCTTGGCCGACTGCGATATTGCGTGATTTTGGTATAATTAAAAATACTTTTAGCGTCGGGAGTCGCTACGCACGACCTACGTGATGGGTATGGATGTTAATTGCGCGAATTTTACTTTTCTGCAGACGTAAAAAAACCCGTTACATTGCTGTAACGGGTTTCTCTTATTTGAAGCCTGGTAATGTCCTACTTTCACAT